>CAYNKF010000238.1:0-4466 GCA_964397705.1 uncultured Balneolaceae bacterium
GACCGCTCGACCCTGAAAAAACCATTTGGGAGGAAATTTCTGAGGGGAAAGATACGGTTAAACTGGGCAACCGGGAGATGAATTCCCGTGCTTATACGGCCCGGTTTAACTTCAGTGGCAGCGATCAGCAGAAGCGATGCAGTGAAATTTCGGGCGGAGAGCGCAATCGCGTGCACCTGGCCAAGATGCTGAAACAGAAATCCAATGTACTGCTTTTGGATGAGCCGACTAACGATCTGGACGTGCATACCCTACGGGCGCTGGAAGAAGCCCTGCTCGATTTTGCAGGCTGCGCTGTCGTCATTTCTCACGACCGCTGGTTCCTGGATCGTATTGCCACGCATATGCTTGCTTTTGAAGGCAACAGTCAGGTATACTGGTTTCAGGGCAACTATTCGGAATACGAAGAAAATCGGGAAAAGCGACTGGGCTCCAAATACCATCCCGAACGCGTGCAGTATAAGAAGCTGATGCGCGACTAAATTATTGGAATAACGAGTTAATGAAGATTGGGGCTTGATAACTCAGGCCAGGATGTTCTCGTTACCCGAATCAGCAACAAAGACACAGGCCGATTCTGTTTTATCTACATACGAGCGCAGCTCATCGAGATCCGGATCTTCGGGCAGCCCCATCAGGTCCAGATCGGCTTGCGGAGCATCTTCCATGATGCCCTGGAATGTGCCAATTTCAACATGAGGTATTGCATCCGGCATACGAGCTACATCCAACAGATTATCAAGATAGTTATAGGCTTCTTCGACCTGCGATTCATCCACTATTGTTATAATTCGCATCTTGGCATTCCAGTTCACTTTTAATTTATAGGCCGTCAGCAGGGCCAGATCCATATTCCCAAGCTCCATACTTAGATCCCAATCGGGCCCCTGCTCATGGATCCACACATTTATAGAGTCGCTGCGTCCGAGCTGGGCAATGGTATCCTCCACATACAACTGAATACCCATATCATTGAGGCGAGCTTGGTTAATAATCGACAAGATTTCATCGTCATATTGCTTGTGAGCAGGTAATCTCAAAAACAAAATATTTGGCTTAAAGAATGTTCCCTGCAAAGTCTGAAGAGAATTTAGCACGCCTTCTTCAAACTTTTCAGAGTCGATTATACTCCACCGGGCGTAGATATTCTCCCGGCTGAATGAAAGCTCAAAATCCATCAGCGAATCTCTAAAGTCGCCATTATTTTTGTTATCTGAGATTCCTACCAGCTTTACCGATCCTTTGGGATAAGTAAGGTTTCGGATCAGGCTGAAATTACCGCGCAGCTCACGAGAGCTCCTGACGGGTACAAGCAAGTTTGCTTTCCAGGCCCGTTCGTTATGTTCAGGAAGTGAGGATACGCGTTTGGCGGCCCATTCTGCCAACGAAACGAAAAGACCACTTCGCATATCACCGTAAGGTACTTCTAACTTTCTGTTTGACAGATATAGATAGGTGATAAGGACAAAACCCAATGCAACAAGTCCAAAGGTAGAATTAATGATGAACATCGTAAACAGGCAGCCTACCGTTCCCATAAAGGGCACAAATTTGGGAATACTAAATGTGGGCCGGAAACTGATCATATCCATCCGCTGCTCGATGAATACCACCAGGTTGATCATCGTGTAGGTGATCAGAAAGAACATGGTGATGAGCGGAGCAATGGTATTTAAATCCCGAAGCAACAGCGTAGCTAAAACGAGTCCGCCGGTTAACAAGATAGCATTGCGGGGCTCCCCATTTTCGGCGAGCTCCGAAAACATATCTCCACCGGGGAAAATTTTATGATCGCCCAGCGCCTGCAGGATGCGTGGGGCTCCTACGATTGAAGCAAGCGCCGATGAAAACGTAGCGCCCAACAATCCGCCCAGTACTGCCGGTGCCCACAACGCATAATCGATCATTACGTTATAGTTACTTACCAGCTCATCAACCGGGGCAACCTTCGCCATCCAATAGCCCGAAGCCATGTAAATTACATAACTAATCGCAATAGCAGACAATGTACCGATCGGTATACTTTTCTTGGGGTTTTTGAGCTCTCCCGACATATTGGCTCCCGCCATAATTCCGGTAGCAGCCGGGAAAAGCACTGCAAAGACAACCCAGAAGCTGACCCCCTGAAAATTATCCTCGGGCGCACCGGGGAAGTCTCCCCACCACTGTACACTGTGTTCCATTGCCCCCGTAAATACCGTGGCACCAACCGATACCAATGCCCCAATAATGACGGCCAGAATGATATACTGAATGCGAAATGCTAACTTAGCACTTAAAAAGGCTACGATAAAAAGAATGGCAAATACCGAGATATCAACTAAAATGGCATAATGGCTGGGAAAGATATACAGCCATCCCTCTCTGAAACCAAAGATGTACATGGTGATCGCAAACGTCTGCGCAAGATAGAGGGGGACTCCTACGCTGCCGCCGACCTCCAACCCGAGTGATTGGGAAATAATGGAATAGGCTCCACCGGCTTTAATGCGAATATTCGTGGTAATGCACGACATCGAAAGCGCGGTAAATGTTACAATCACGAAAGCCAGCGTGATAATCAGCCAGCCGCCCAGCAAACCCGCGTTACCAATAACCCAGCCCTGTCGCAGGAATAGAATAACGCCCAGAATGGTAAGCAGAGTGGGAACAAATACTCCGCCAAAGGTGCCGTATTTATGCTGTACGGTAGATTCCCTCTCCTCTACCTGTTCCTGCAGTGTCGCTTCGCCCGAGCCTTGATCATCCATATGCCATGTTATTTATTATTTCGGATGCATAAATAGTACAACATTTAGAGAAATAGCGAAAACCATTTTCACAACTTCACGACATTGCTTATCTCAAGGCACGGGACACAGTCCCATGATTACCTGCACCATAAATGATCCTACAATCAATCCGACAGCAACAGCCATCACCACGAATCCCCAGGAACGGCTTGCTTCTTTCTCGGGATTAGTTCTAAAAAATTTAATCATAAGTATCTGCTTTATTCATTACCAGCCGGCGCTACCGGACTTTCCTTTAAACGGACCCACAATATTACTTGTTATCCAGCCGCCATAAAAACCACCTTGCTGAGCATCAACACGTTCATTATTGACATAGCAGTCTCCCATCTTGTGGGCATAAAAAGCGATATTCCCTGCAATGGATTTAAAATTATCAGTTGGGTCGCGATAGCACCAAGCGGCCTTGGTTGCTCGCCTATTTTTAACAATGACATCAAAATACTTCGCTTGCCCCTTCCACTCGCAATAGGTCGTACCGCTGATAGGTTCCAGACATTCCATGCGAACATCTTGCTGTGGGATATAATATACGGGCGGATGACTGGTTTCGAGCACTCGCTGCGTTTGTGAAGAACGGGCTATTTCTGCACCATTGAAAATAACTCGAATCTCTTTATCTGTCTCCTCTAGTTTGGGGGGACGCGGATAATCCCATACTGATTCTTGTCCGGGCCCGGATTCAATTTTTTCCATAACATCTACTTTTTAACCAGATATTGCAGTGAAAAATAAGCCTTTTCATCCGTCCATACCTTCTCTACCGAATACCAATCGCTAACGAGCTCCTCAAACTCCTGCTGGCTGTATTTATATGAATTTTCAGTATGGATCGATTCTCCCTCATCAAACGTAATTTCTTGATCACCAATAGTTACCGTCTGTTCTTGGGATGATACCAAATGCATTTCAATACATCCCTCTTCCTTATTATAAAAGGCCTGATGCTCAAACGTTTCCACATTAAAATTTGCATCCAATGCACGGTTAATATGCCGTAATATATTTTTATTGAACTGAGCAGTCACTCCCTGCTGATCATTATAGGCCGCTTCCAATACTTTTATATCCTTCTTCAGGTCCACACCGATGAGCATTTCAGAATCATCAGCCGTAATTTCTGCTATGTTTTTCAGAAAGGCCCGCGCTTGGCTGAGATCAAAATTGCCAATAGTGGATCCGGGGAAAAAGACGACCTGCTTCTGACTCGAACCTTGGGAGACAGGCAATTCAAAATGAGATGTATAATCGGCAAAAACAGGGATGATCGATATTTTGGGATATTCCATGCGCAGCTGATTCACCGTCTTCAGCAGAAACTCTTCAGAGATATCCACCGGTATGTACGTAGAAAGATCTGACAGTTCTTCGAGAAAAAACCGGGTTTTATAGCTACTTCCGCTGCCCAATTCTATCAGTATCACATCCGTACCTATGTGATCTGATATCTCCTTAATGTTGTTTTGCAGGATCTCTTTTTCACAATCGGTCAGGTAGTATTCCTCGAGGCAAGTAATTTGCTCAAACAGATCTGATCCGCGTTCATCATAAAAGTACTTGCTAGGCAATTGCTTTTGTTGCTTTGCCAGTCCCTCTAATACTTCTTCCTGCATAAGACTGGTATCAACGGACGAAAGATCTTCCATAAAGAATATTCAAATTGCAATGCTATTG
>CAYNKF010000239.1:0-4466 GCA_964397705.1 uncultured Balneolaceae bacterium
ATATTCATTTCATCCAAAATACGTTTAAGCCGCATCTCAGACTGTTTCTGTTTGTTATAAGAAAGTTTATCAGCTTTGGACAAAACAACTGCAAATGGCAGTCTATTCGTTCCCAGCCAGTAGAAAAATTCTTCATCAAGATCACTGGGCTCATGACGAATATCTACCAAATGAAGAACTAATCGGAGCGTTGATCTTTCCAGCAGATAATCACGAATATCACGTCCCCAACGCTCCCGTTCCTCTTGAGAAACTTGGGCATAGCCAAACCCCGGAAGGTCAACAAGGAATAATTTATCATCAACCTGGTAATAATTCATCTGCTGAGTTTTACCCGGCACGTTGCTAGTTCGTGCCAATCCCTTGTGATCAACCAAGGCGTTGATGAGTGAGGACTTACCTACATTGGATCGACCTGCAAAACAGATCTCCGGGAAATAAGGGTCGGGACAAACATCCAGTGAAGGAGCACTCGTGACGAAGTCAGCTTTTTTGAAAGGCATTATATAATTTCGTTTTCCTCTTTTTCGATGCCAAAATTAACCGGTACAGGGTACTCTTCGGTAAAGCAGGCGGTACAATACCCCTTGGGAGATACATTGGCCTCCTTAACCGCATTTACTAGTCCATCAGGCGATAAATACCTGAGGCTATCCACCCCAATTTCTTTGGCCATTGCCTCAATATCTTGATTGAACCGGTTCGCCATTAATTCCTCAGGAGTTGGAAAATCCATTCCATAATAACAAGGACTAATAATAGGCGGTGAACTCACTAAAAAGTGAACTTCGGCTGGATTATCTTGTCTGATCATATTGACCAAATAGCGCGAAGTGGTTCCGCGTACAATAGAGTCATCCACAATGATAACCGAACGGCCTTCGATGACGCCTTGCACTGTATTAAACTTTGTGCGCACTTTTTGGTTACGAGATTCTTGTCCCGGTGATATAAAGGTACGCCCAACATAGTGATTGCGAATCAGCCCGATTTCAAACTTGCACTTGTGTCCTAACTTTTGATTTTCATGCACATATCCCAATGCGGCTGTATTGCTAGAATCAGGAACCGAAATCACAATCGGTTTTTTATCACCCGGGGCATTCCTTATGACCTCATCAAGTGGGTGCTCTTTGGCAAGATATTTACCCAGATTACGACGGACTTTGTCGACATTTTCACCAAAAATTTTACTGTCGGGACGCGAAAAATAGACATATTCAAAAATACACTGACTGGTGTCGGTACCATATTCGGCATCCAAGTGGTAAGATTCCGGCTCGGAATCGGCCGTTGCATCCTGATCCATTACCAACACTTCTCCGGGCTCGATGTCTCGAATAAATTCTGCGTCAATAATATCAAATGCACAGGTTTCACTAGCCACGCAATACGAACCGTCAACTTTACCCAGCGCCAAAGGACGAAAACCATTGGGATCACGAACCGCAATCAATTTGTCGTCGGTCAGCATCACCAGGCTATAAGCACCCTCAACCTGCTCAAGTGCATCTAATACTTGGTTAAGCTGCGTTTCTTTTTTGCTGTGAGATATCAGATGCAGGATAAGCTCGGTGTCCGAGGTACTCTGAAAAAGTACGCCTTCTTCCCTAAAACGATCACGTAACTGCTTGGCATTTGCCAGATTTCCGTTATGCCCTATTGCAATATTACCGCTGCGATAATGGACACGGAACGGTTGTATATTTGCCGGATTTTTAGCTGCACCGGTGGTGGAATAACGGTTATGTCCAATAGCTGCCTTTCCCTTAAGTTCATCTTCGAAGATCTTTTGATCATCAAAAACATTAAGTACCAGACCGAAATCCCGGTGCGCCGGCATTACCCAGCGGTTTTGTTCTTCATCGTAATGAGAAGTTACTATTCCCGCCGATTCCTGACCTCGATGTTGCAGTGCGTGCAGTCCGTAATAGGTGAGCAAGGCTGCGTCGGGATGGTTTTGCATCCCAAAAATGCCGCAATAATCGCGTGGCTTGTCGATCATTTAGCTAATTGATAAGAATTGGTTTACAGTGACTGGGAAGTTAATAAAAATAGCGCAGTATGTGGAACCAAATGAGTAATTTATTTTAGGGATTCAGAAGAATTATCCAACCTAACATTAATATCACTCATATCTACAGCAGTAGAAACTTCGGAACTGAACGTAAAGTTATTTTGGACTAATGCCTTCCTGGCCTGCTCCATCAGTTCTGATGTTATATTTGCCAAGAATATTTCCTGTTTGGAGACATCCACTTTAATCCAGAAGTAACCAGTTAACTCTACGAAGCTTGGCATAAATCCGGTAGTTTGTACTGTTGGCTCAGGCTTATCAACTGCGAGTTTATTTTTCTTGATTACCTCTAAAAGGATTTGAGATGCTTTTGTGGCATCATCTCGATAGTCAATTCCAATAGTAAATGATCCACGTCTGAGACCATCCCGCGTATAATTATACAACGGTTTTGAAAGCAACTGCGAACTTGGAACAAATACATCACATCCATCCGCCATACGAATATGGGTATGCCGTAATTCAATATTCTGTACCCGGCCAATAACTCCTTCGGTCTCGATGAGGTCACCGTTGGTAAAAGGACGGCTAAAGGCCATGAAGAAGCCCGCCAGAAAATTTTCGCCTATATCCTTAAAGGCGAATCCTAAGATAACAGCAGTAATACCACCACTAGCTAAAATACTGGCTGCAATACCTGAAAGTCCTAAAATATTGAGCGCTACAAGAATTCCAACTAGAAAAATAAGACCATAAATTAACTTCCCGAAGAAGTTTACATTTGACGAAGTTAGAGGAGTTTTATTCAATATATTCTTATAGATTTTTCGCCCTCCTCTCGCCAAGAAGTGAAATAGTATAAGAGCAATTAAAGCAAAAAGGAGTTCCGGGAGCTTTTCTAAAAATTGATTGAATAGTTCTTCAAAGCGGCTGTATAAAATTTCCATAATCTTTTTGATATATCTTGATATAAGAATTTAAGAAAGAGAAAAGTACTGATTATGAAAACTTATTTTTTAATTGAATAGAAAGGAGAAACTAATCACTTTTTAAAACAACCTGTTTTTCGAAAATAAATCATGTATTCAATATTTAATAGAGCATTAACGATAATTGTTAACTTAACGCAAATGAGCTTATACTTTAATCGATAAATGGTTTTGTTTGTATTAAGATAAAAGCGTACTTATCCGTAGGACATTTTTAAAAAAAAGAGAGGGCGATGTCACATAATAAATCAGATGAAGAACAAAAGGGAATAAAAAAACTTGCGGGACTTTCACTGGCCGCAATTGGTATTGTTTTCGGTGATATCGGTACCAGTCCCTTATATGCCTTTCGAGAAAGTTTCCATGAAGATTATGGCATAACAACCTCCTCAGCTAATATTCTTGGAGTGCTTTCCCTTATCTTCTGGGCGCTAATTTTGGTAATCTCCATAAAATATCTCGCTTTTATCTTACGGGCAGATAATAAAGGCGAAGGCGGTATAATTGCTTTAACGGCCCTCATTACGCCAAAAAAATCTGATAACAGGTACAGACGCTGGCTGGTGCTTGCAGGACTTTTCGGAGCTGCACTACTCTACGGTGACAGCATGATTACCCCTGCCATTTCAGTTCTCAGTGCCATAGAGGGTTTGCAAATTGCGACTCCCATATTTGAACCCTATATCATTCCGATAACCCTTGGAATCCTGATAGGACTTTTCCTAGTGCAAAGTTATGGGACAGCGGGAATTGGCAAAGTTTTCGGGCCTATTACCACTATTTGGTTCCTTACACTAGCCGTGCTAGGTATCAGTCAGATAATGGGGTCTCCCGAAGTTTTCCGTGCGCTAAACCCTGTTTATGGAATAGAATTTTTCCTGAGTAACGGCACTTCAGGCTTCCTGGTTTTGGGATCCGTTTTTCTTGTTGTTACCGGAGGTGAGGCGCTATATGCCGACATCGGCCATTTCGGTCTTCTACCCATCCGGTTAACCTGGTTCGGGATTGTGTTACCCTCACTGCTTTTAAATTATTTTGGCCAGGGAGCATTGCTTTTGCAACATCCTGAAGCTGTTCATAATCCTTTTTTCTTGATGGGGCCCGATTGGGCACTTTATCCCATCGTTATTATCGCAACGGCCGCCACTATTATCGCTTCACAGGCGGTGATATCCGGGGCTTTTTCTCTTACCCGACAGGCAGTACAACTGGGATATGTGCCTCGCATGAAAATTGAACAGACATCAGCCGAGGAAGTCGGGCAAGTTTATCTCCCTGCGATCAACTGGACGTTAATGATTGCCTGTATCGGGCTCGTACTTGGATTCGGATCTTCCAGTAGTCTTGCTGCAGCTTATGGAGTGGGAGTAACCACAGATATGGTTTTTACAACATTACTCTTTGCGGTTGTACTTTTTGTTCGATGGAATTGGTCACTTACGGTTACCATTGCCATCACA
>CAYNKF010000240.1:0-4462 GCA_964397705.1 uncultured Balneolaceae bacterium
ATCAGCAGGTACATATACAGCCTGTACTGACGTAATAGAACCGTTCTTAGTAGAAGTAATGCGCTCCTGCAAGTCACCCATTTCAGTAGCCAATGTTGGCTGATAACCTACAGCAGAAGGCATTCGTCCAAGGAGTGCTGAAACTTCAGATCCCGCCTGAGTAAATCGGAAAATATTATCAATAAAGAGCAAGATATCACGAGAAATTTCCTCGCGGAAATACTCGGCCAACGTCAGCCCGGAAAGTGCTACACGAAGACGAGCTCCAGGAGGCTCGTTCATCTGTCCAAAGGTAAAGGCTGCTTTTGAATCCTTCAGGGCATCCATGTCGACCTTACTCAGATCCCACTCACCATTTTCAAATGCTTCTTTAAAATCTTCACCATAATCAATAATACCCGCTTCGAGCATCTCTCGGATAAGATCATTACCCTCTCGAGTACGCTCACCAACACCGGCAAATACTGACAGACCACCGTGACCTTTGGCGATGTTATTAATTAATTCCTGAATAAGAACCGTTTTACCTACACCGGCACCGCCAAACAGTCCAGTTTTTCCACCTTTGGCATACGGACAAAGAAGATCAATAACCTTAATACCCGTTTCAAGCATCTCGGTAGATGTAGCAAGATCTTCAAAATCCGGAGAAGATCGGTGGATAGGATATTTTCGATCTCCTTCTGGAGGTTCAATTCCATCAATAGGTTCCCCTACCACATTAAATACACGCCCGAGAATGTCTTCACCTACTGGCATCGAGATCGGAGCTCCTGTGTTAATAACTTCCATCTCTCGAACCAATCCGTCGGTTGAATCCATCGCAATCGTACGAACACGATTTTCTCCGAGGTGCTGGGCAACTTCAAGATAAAGTTTAGATTTGTCTTCTCTTTCGATATAAAGTGCATTCAGTACCGGAGGAATGTCACCTTGATCGAAATCGACATCCACAACCGGCCCAATCACTTGTGCAACGGTTCCTTTTTTCATTATTTATTTAGTTCTAATGAGTTAACTTTTGATAATTTCTTTTTCGGAAAGAAATGTGAATTTCCTACCACATAAGAAGCGGCAAAAGTTAGGACTTTTTGCAAGCAAATGAAAGTTAAATCACACCTTAATTGCATACCAATAATCTCCCCTAAATAAATTCTCATTATATTATCGGTTAAATTCCTCATTAGAATCTGACCAAACTCCGTAAAAATTTAAGCCCCCAGTCTCTCCTTTTTTAACCTGATACTAACTACACTTCAAATAATTATTAATAAACATTAAAATTTTTTAATGTTTATCCGATTTATTACTTTTCTAAAAGATCGTTGGTGAAAATAATTTTAGTCGGGAGTAAGAAAATTATGGATAACAGAAATCAACAGAGCAACTCGTTACTTTGGAAGCCGATTACCTTTGATATCCTTCTTTCGCGTTATTCTCTTGCTAATATTCGCGTCTGGGCAATGTTGGTGATGTGGATAATTGCCATAGCCAGCACACTATATGCTACCATTACCCTTTTGCCTAACGAGTGGATGTCATTGTCAAACAGTCGGACCGACGTAATTAAGTTCTTCATTTTTAATCCCGCACTAATTTTAGGATTACTGCTCTTTTTCTGGTTTGGTTTTGAATGGGGATTTATCCCTATCTTTTTATGTTCTTTTGTAATTGCATTTCATTCGAGCATGCCTTGGGGCTGGGCACTCATTTTTGCTATTGCATTTGTATTAGGCGTAGCCATCTGCGCAATGGCATACCAAGGATTCAATGTTCCCTACGATCTTCGAAGCCTGAAAAGCATCGCATTTTTTATCTCCATTATGTTTATTGCTTCTATAGGAAGTTCTCTCGGATCTTTCATCTGGAGCTTTAGCCATCAACTTTCCGCTTCTGAAACCCTGATGATATGGAAGAGCTGGTGGAGTGGTTCTTTTATTCAGGCAATCTTAATAACCGGTCCATTATTATGGCTGTTCACCCCTACAGTAGAACGCTTTAAAAATCGCTTTTTTGCACTACCCGATCGCACCAAATTATCTCTAAAATGGGTAGCCGGGGCTGTAACGTCAATTACAGGTGCCCTTGCACTATTTATCTTTTCTGGAAAATACCTGGGCAAACTGCGAGTCCAAGAAGTAATGATGGAACAAAAAACGGCTACCGTTATTGATGTCGTTAATGCTCTTGAGTCATTCGAAATTATTTCATGGATATCGATTGGCATTATTGTAGTCACGGGATACGGCGCTTTTAAACTTATTGGGGGATGGAATAAACAACTAACATCGGAAGTGCAAAACAGAACACGCCAACTACATGAAAGCCAGAAAAAGCTACAGGTTTCTCTAGATGAAAAGAAAATTCTCCTAAAAGAAATTCATCATCGTGTAAAAAACAACATGGCCCTGGTAAGTGCGCTTCTTGAATTACAAGAACGAACATGCTCAAAGAATGGGACCCAAAGCACCTTTAAAACCGCACGGGCACGTATCAAGTCAATGGCACTGGCTCATGAAGCGCTTTATCAAAATGAGTCGTTCTCCAATATTAGCATGAAAGAGTACATCCAGCGTATCAGCAATCTCACCCATCGCTCCTTTGTCAATAAGAATGTCGACATTGATCTCAAGTTTAACCTAGAAGATGCCCGGCTGGAAATGTCAAAATCAATTCCGCTTGGTCTGGTAATTAACGAGATTCTGATCAATGCTCATAAACATGCGTTTGATGGCATGTCTGATGGTTTTATTGAGCTCGGTAGCACGGTAAAAGAGGGTAAAATAACCATATTTATTCGCGACAATGGCGTAGGACTTCCCAAAGATCCGGAAGAACTTAAAACAAAGTCATTAGGAATGACGCTTATAAAAAAGTTTTCTAAACAGCTTAAAGCTGATCTTTCCATCGAGAGTGACCAAGATGAAGGTACCACGTTCAGCTTAGCATTTCAGAATTAATACTTCTCCTGTTTCCTACCAAATATAGTTGCTGTTGTTTCACTATTGGAGTACTCACCGCTTCAAAGGATCCAAATTATAAGTGACATCGATATGGATCTATTATATACTTCGAAATATCAATTTAGAGGTCTGACATTACATTTTTGCATCTATATTCATACACCTGTTTGTTTAGTATGTACTTTTTAAAAAATCATATTTGGCAGATCTACCATTTAAATACCTATAAGAGATCTAATTATTGCAACTCATCGGAACAACTATATGAGATAGTTAGTTATTTGAGAATAGAATTATTCCTCACATTTTAAGTATTTGTGGTACATTACATTAATTTTTCTTTATCAACGTTTAAGTAAACTAGTTATGAAAAAGCGAACATCGGGAAAATCATTATCCTATTACTTCTTTTCAGTACTACTCATTTTGGGATATATACTCACCTCGAACGCTACAGCACAGGATCTGGATGTCCCCTACGTACCTACACCCGACAATGTAGTTGAACGTATGCTCGATCTTACTGATGTGAAGTCTAGCGATTATGTTATTGATTTAGGATCAGGAGATGGACGCATCGTAATTGCTGCTGCCAAGCGTGGTGCCAATGGTCATGGCATCGACCTTGATCCCGAACGCATTGCCGAAGCCCGGGAAAATGCAAGCCGAGAAGGCGTTGACGATCAAATAATGTTTATGGAGGGAAATATTTTTGATACCGATTTTAGTGAAGCTTCCGTAGTTACGATGTATCTGTTGCCCTCAGTAAACAAAAAACTGCGACCTGAATTGATAGATAAGCTGCAACCAGGCACCCAGGTTGTTTCACATAGCTTTGATATGGGAAGCTGGAGAGCGGATAAGAAAGTAGTTGTTAATAACAATGGCAGAAGTCATGATATTTACTACTGGGTAATACCGGCCAAAACAGAAGGAAAATGGTCATGGAATTATGGTGGGAAAGACTTTACTATGACGGTTAACCAGCGATACCAGGAAATCTCTGTTAAAATCACTGATACCAACGACAGCTTTTGGGATATCCATAAGGCCGAACTTAAAGGAAAGCGACTGACCATTCGAGCATCAAAGGAAGATCAAAACTATATTTTTAGCGGACGTGTTGAAGGAGATAAAATTTACGGAATGATGCAGCACCACAACGGTCAGGAAAAGAATTTTTCTCAATGGTCTGCAACCAAACAATAATTTCTTTTATTCTTTTAGTACCTAATAAAAGTTTTGGCTTCGATGCATGAAAACCTCCGATTCGGGCTCACCGCTTAAAGTCTTTACAAACCTTAGCGCTATTGCCGTTATTATTGGCATTGTAGTTGGTATTGGGATATTTCGTCTTCCATCCATTGTAGCACAAAACGCCTCATCAGAACTTCATTATATCGGTTTTTGGATTGCCGGCGGTCTCATATCTATCATGGGTGCCCTTTGCTATGCTGAAATTGCAACTAAAAAACCAGACGCCGGCGGTGAGTATTATT
>CAYNKF010000241.1:0-4447 GCA_964397705.1 uncultured Balneolaceae bacterium
AGGCAAGAAGCTGAAGGAACGGCTAAGCTGCGTTACGCAGCTAAGCTCTAAGAATAGTTGTTGTCAACTACATTTAATTGCATGATGATGATTTACGAGTTCATCGCTCATACTAGGCATGCAGCCTGCGATCCTACTCACGCCGTCGCATCCATTACACCCCCAATACGTTAAAGAACAAAATATCAAAAGAGCTTTCGTTATATTCCTGACGTTCATATAGTATAACAAATCAATGCGGCGTAAAATTCAATGTATTTTACACCAAAGTCAATGAGATGAGGTTATAATTATTTCTGATTGATTTCAATTGAAAAGTTCAATAATCTATTTTTTTAAGTTAAACTCTTTGGACAACCGGCCACTATGAATAAACAATTTCCTTTTGTTCTGGTAGTAATTATCCTGTTCACTAATGGTTGTATCACCGGTGACCAAGAAATGCGTTCCGCTCCTCCTATAATGGATGTTAGCATCAGTTATGTAAACGAACAAGGAGAAGATTTATTGGAAACGGATTATTTTCCGTTTTATAACATTTACTACCTGCAAAAAGATGAAGAGTCCGGTAATTTTGAGCGTGTCAAAGCAACCAAAAATCAGTATTCTTTTTATATAGATCAAGGAACCAACCGATATGCTCTGCGGGTATTTCCAAATCGGGAATTTATTGACGGGAAATCTACCACATTAATCGAAAACCATCGTGACAATATTGATACGTTGCGCGTTCAGGGATACAATGAAGGTCGAGGCTCCATAGCCGAACGCATATGGTATAATGGCGAGCTAGTATGGGAAACAGCCCCCAATCCGCCTCGTCGCTATTTTACGATCACTAAATACAGATTATAAATATTATTTAATTACCTTTTCTCCGGCTGGTTCTCGTAAATTATAGTTTGAGCTCATCACTTTTCCGTAAGCTCCTGCATTGGCAATTAAAATAATATCACCCTCTTCTGAATTAGGAAACAAGCGATCAATGCCCAGCTTATCCCCTGACTCACAAATAGGACCAACGATATTCACAGCCTGATTGGTAGGCTGCTCTAACTTAGAAAGATTAACAATGGTATGGCGCGCGCCGTATAGAGCCGGGCGGATAAAAGAGTTCATTCCCGTTTCTATACCCACATATTGCATCTCTCCCTTCCCTTTTAATTGTGTTACTTTACTTAACAATACACCAGCTGTTGCTACTAAAAATCGCCCCGGTTCAACCCAGAGATCGTACTTAGGGTGGGCTTCTTTAAACTGCTTTAGTGATTTATCAACTTCTTCGATATCCAAGCCAGCCTGAGTTTCATTTTCCTGAATCCCAAAACCACCGCCTAGATCCAGAATATCGACTCCACCCAACTGTTCGGCAACATCATGTAGAATTACGGCCGTATCTTTCCACGATTTTGGATCTTTGATACCGCTTCCGATATGGGCATGCAAGCCCTTTACAGATATCTCATGAGCTTCAATCAACTCTTTTAGTTCATCAATCTCAAAGCGAGGGATACCAAACTTTGATTGTACGCCCCCGGTTTTAACATGCTTATGATGTCCACCGCCATGACCCGGGTCAATACGCAAAAATAATTCTTCTCCCTTAAAAAGGTTGGGCCATTGCTGCAGTGGATAGATATTATCAAGCGTTACGTTAACACCCAGCTCCAACCCTTCTTCATACTCAGACCGAGGAGCAAAATTGGGAGTAAACAGTATCTTTTTAGGATCGATATCAGGAAATAAATCAAAAACTTTTTTTACTTCTCCAATCGATACACATTCAAAGCCAAAACCAAGTTGATTAAAGGTTTTTAGTATCTCATCGTTTGCATTCGCTTTCATCGCATAAAGTCCAAATGAAACCGCCTCCAAATTTTGTATAAACCCTGCATATCGTTTAACGGTATCCAGATCATAAATATAATAGGATCCGTTATTCTGCATAATTTGTAGCAATTCTTCTCGCTTCTCCCTCCACCAGTCACTGCCGTCTTCTTCTACTTCATCACTTTCCTTCATCAACTGTGACCAAGTGGGCCCAAACGAATCCTGCTTGCCAGACTGCAGAATTACTTGTTCGTGCAGCTGGCGTACCAGCCTATCGGCTTGCTCACTTTCTACTACAAAAGTAAAATTAAGGTCATTTGCTGCCTGACTAACCAAATAAACCTGGTGCTCTTGAAAGACCTCAAAAGCCGAACCCAGCTGATGTAGAATAGTACGGATTCGACGCCCCAAAAGACTTACAGCCGAGACCGATTCAATAACCTCTACTTCGCAGTATTTTTTCAGATCCTTCACAAACTCATCACGGATATCCTTAAAATGATCGTTTAATCCCGGATCAAGAGAGACCGTAACGTTTGATTGGGAGGTAGATACCAGATCAATAGACAAACCATAATGCTTAAATACTTCAAAAGCATCCGCCAGAAAACCAACCTCCTGCCACATGCCCAGCGAATCCATGCTCACCAGAATAACATCATCACGAACGGCAATCGCCTTCACTATAGCTTCATCATCAGAACCCTTGGCAGAAATAATGGTACCAGACAACTCTGGCCTTAACGTACAGCGCACATGAATGGGAATATCGTGCTTGCGAGCCGGCATGATACTACGGGGGTGTAATACCTTCGCTCCATTTGTGGCAATTTCCTGTGCTTCTTCATAACTAAGATGTTTTAATAATCTTGCAGAAGGTACGGCATGCGGATTTACCGAAAACATTCCCGGCACATCGGTCCAAATTTCCAAACGCTCTGCTCCAATTTTTGCAGCAAAATAGGCGGCCGAAACATCCGATCCACCGCGACCTAAAATTACCGTTTTACTTTCCGAATCACTGCCAATAAATCCCTGAGTAACCACAATAGAACCGGCCTCGCTCAGGGTATCCGCAACTCCTTGGTCGTAATCCGTAGTGCTAACTGCAGAAATAATTCGCGAGCGTTCGGTGGCATTTTTGCGAATGATTGTTTTGATTTGGTCTCGTGCATCCATCCACTGCACGTCATCCAAGGATTTTTGCAGATAGGCACTGCCAAGCTTCGTTGCCATCAGTTCTCCCATTGCTAAGAGGCGCGCCTGAACCCGGTAACTTGCTTCACCAATCAGTTCAATTCCTTTCACAATATGCTCCAACTCTTCAAAATCATCCGAAAGAAGTTTCTTGGCATCAACACCCAACTTCCCACCTAACGCAAGGTGCTGTTCTGTAATTTGTTCTACCTTTTTGAGAATATCTTCATCAGATGGCTTTTCAATAATTTCTTGTAGTGTATTCGAAACCCCACTTAAAGCAGAATGCACCACACACACTTTATAGCCATCACTGCGACGTTTTTGGACTTCCGTTACAATTGTTTCCCAATTCTCCAGTGATGACACACTGGTACCCCCAAATTTTAAGACAACCCAATTCGAACGTTCGCTGGTCATATCCTATTGATACTAACTGAAATTATTATTTTGCTCACAGAAATAGCCGTAAAGATAATAATCTCTGAACCCGTTTTTTGAAAAATTTCGGAAACTAATTTTCGGTGAATCTCATTATTCTCTTACTTTGTGCAACGTAAATTTCGATAAACAAATTATGGCTGTTCGAGGCGTGAAAAAACTACTGACGGTGCTGGTGATTTTTCTTTCAGCACAATTTACATATGGGCAACAATCTGCTTCCATCAGCGGTTATATATCTGATGCAGAAACCGGTGAAACGCTTATTTCAGCCAATATTGCGCTAAAAGACAGTCGTAAAGGCACATCATCAAATACCTCGGGTTATTTCTCGCTAACTAACATCTCTCCCGGGACACATACTATTGTTGCTACTTATGTAGGATATCAACGGTACGAAAGAGAAATTTCCCTTGAACCAGGACAAAGCTTACGTCTCGACATCGAACTTGATCCAGAAGGATTCCAGCTCGAAGAAGTGGTTGTTGAATCAGAGCGCGAAAAAGAAGAGCAGCGTAATATTGGCATTGCACAAATGCAGACTAAGCTTATCAAAGATTTGCCCTCTGTTCTTCAATCTGATGTCTTTCGCTCGCTCCAGCTGCTCCCCGGAGTCAAAGCGGCTTCGGACTTCTCAAGTGGACTTTATATTCGTGGCGGGAGTCCAGACCAAACCCTAATTCTTCTGGATAGAACAACAGTTTACAATCCCTCACACTTTTTTGGATTTTTCTCAACGTTTAACCCTGATGCGGTTAAAGATGTACGTCTCTATAAAGGCGGATATCCTGCAAAATACGGCGGTCGGCTGGGATCCGTACTTACGATTTTTAACAAAGATGGTAATAGAATGGATTCTCAAAGATGTGGGGATCAAGTTCATGATATAAACATGTTGACTGTAGTTGCAAGTGATAGTTATAAAAATTTTGTGTCAGATTTACAAAATGATATAAAAGAAGTTTTATATGATAGACCT
>CAYNKF010000242.1:0-4445 GCA_964397705.1 uncultured Balneolaceae bacterium
GGAAAGCCATTCTTTACGCTGATTTAGTGAAATCGGCTGGGTGTGGGCCGTCCGTAATCCATCTGCTACTGCCTGATTGTAGATGTTATTTATAGCTTCTAAATGTTCAGGCTTGGCAGGGGTAATCATTGTTCAAAAAAAAGAAAAATCAGTATGTAGCTACGAGTTAACTTTTGATTTCTTTTTGCCCACTTGCTCTTGCTGTCGTTGCTTACAGGCTTCGGTATCCTGACAGGTTCCAAAAAAGTGGAGGGAATGTCCAGTAATGTTAAACTTATGGATTTTCTCCATCATTGTTTTGATCTCTTAATGCGTGGATCACAAAATTCCAAGACCGTACCGCATTTCTTACAAATGATATGATCGTGTTGCTGATAGGCATAAGCACGCTCATAATAATATTGGTTTTCACCGAATTGCTGGCGCTGTACCAACCCGCATTCTACTAAAAGATCAAGGGTATTGTATACCGTCGCTCGGGAAACGCGAGTACCGCCTTCTTTCATGTTGAAGAAGATATCATCAGCATCAAAATGACCGTCGGCCCGGTAAATTTCTTCGAGGACCATGAAGCGCTCAGGGGTTTGCCGTTGATTGTGCTCTTTTAGATATGAGCTGAATATTTCTTTAACCAAATCAATTGTTTCTTCACTAGCCGGATGAGCCATAACATCAATTTTTCTTTTAATATAAGGATTTGGGATACCTAAAAAAATTCAATTGATGCACCGATCCCCATCAACAATAATTACATATATGGGGTTGTACTGAATTTTCGATTCAGAATGTTATATTCGAGCAGTACAATTAAATTATGATCAGTGGTTCTAAACAGTAATTAACTTTTGATTTATGCCCACAGTTGTAGCTTTTGAAACGCTCACGGACCTGTTTCTAAACTTATCTAAAAAATATAAAGGAACCGATAAAACGGCGTTTGCCCGTAAACCTAAGACGGATCAACCCTATGAGACAATAACCTGGGACCAGGTTCATGAAGATACTCATGCGCTGGCGGCTTATATGGTAAAGCATGGCATTGAAGCCGGGGATCGGGTGGCCATTCTTAGTGAAAACCGTTACGAGTGGGCCGTTGTGGATCTGGCTTTGCAACTGATTGGGGCCATAAATGTATCGCTGTACACATCGTTGCCGTCCAGTCAGTGTGAGTATATCCTAAAGAATTCTGAGGCAGAAATGTTTTTTGTCTCTACGGGTATTCAGCTTAAGAAAGCACGCGAAGTATTTGACAATTGTGAAGATCTAAATCGTGTTATTGCTTTTGATGAGCCCAATATATCCAGCTATCTGGACGATGCCTACGTTTCACTTTTTGAAGATGTAATGAATGAAGGAGTAAAAGAGTTACCAAAGACAGAAGATGAGATTGATCGGCGTAGCAAGGCAATTGAACCGGAAGACTTGGCTACGCTTATTTATACCTCAGGAACAACGGGAAAACCCAAAGGTGCTATGCTTACTCACCGCAATATTGTGAGTAATATTAAGGCGGCTCACCAGCGCATCGATATAATGGAAACGGATCGCTGCTTGTCATTTTTGCCGCTTTGCCATTCGTTTGAACGAACAGCCGGATATTATGCAATGATGGCGGGTGGAGCGGAAATTTACTATGCTGAAAGTGTGGATACGGTAGCAAAGAATATGACCGAGGCCCATCCGACTATTATTATGAGTGTGCCGCGGCTCTTTGAGAAAATCTATAATCTTGTTTCCAAAAGTGTGGAAGAGGGCAGTGCCGTTAAACAGAAAATTTTTAACTGGGCGCAGAAAGTCGGTCGTAAATATGCTGATGGGGAGCGTGGATTGGTTTCGATGAAGAAAAAACTAGCTGATAAGCTTGTATTTGATAAATTAAAAGAACGTACCGGCGGACGAATTCGCTTTTTTGTGTCGGGCGGGGCGGCATTGCCGGCAGAGATTGGCCATTTCTTTATGGGGGCCGGACTCAATATTATTGAAGGTTACGGACTAACCGAAACATCGCCTGTTATGTGTTGCAATACCTATGGTGATGAACAGATGGGTACTGTCGGGAAAGTTCTTCCAGGTGTTACCGTAGCCATACAGCGACTTGAGGATAGTAAAATCATTGCTGAGATCAGCGGAGAAGATTACCCGACCGATCATGATTCCGAACAGGGCGAAATTCTGTGTAAGGGGCCCAATGTGATGGAGGGATACTGGAAGAATGAGGAGGCCACCCGGGAAATGATTGACGATGATGGATATTTGCATACCGGTGATGTAGGTAAATTTTTGGGTGGAAAGCTAAAGATTACCGATCGTATTAAGCATATGATCGTTAATGCAGGCGGTAAAAATATTTATCCTGGGCCAATTGAAGATCTATTCAAAACCAGCAAGTGGATTGATCAGCTGGTAGTCGTCGGGGAACGTCAACCTTATATGGCGGCCTTAATTGTACCGGATTATGAAGTACTCGAAGCCCATGCCAAAGAGGAGGGGATAGAATATGGTTCTATCGAAGATCTGATCAAAAAAGATGAAATACAGAAAATATATAATAAAGAAATGCGGAGTCACTCCAAGGATCTGGCATCTCATGAGAAGCTCCGTGATTTCCGAATTGTGCCCAACGAATTTACGGTGGAATCTGGTGAGTTAACGCCTACTCTCAAGATAAAGCGTCGGATTGTTGAGGATAAGTACGGTCATCTTATTGATGATATTTTCTCAAACTAAGATGATTTAAATGTTGTACGAACTCTTTCGCTGGATTCATATTATTTCATATCTGTTATGGTTGTGTGCATTTGGTGGAAGCTTGGCGTATGGCATTAGGATCTATTTGGCGGAAGATCTTTCCGATTTATGCAATCTGATACATATAGAACGATTGGTGACAAAGTGGGGGCATATTCTTGGTGTCGGTGGAATTATAGTATCAGGGTGGATGCTTTCTGTGATTTCCCAAGGTCCGCAGTGGGGATGGTTCGACATTCAGCTTTATCCTTGGCTGGCGTTGAAGCAACTGCTTTTTTTAATCATTCTTATTCTAATCACTATCGACCTGCTGCGAAGTAAAGTATTAGCGCAATGGATGCGAGCAAACAAAAATGGTCAAGTGGGGATCGTAAAAAAGTGGAAGGGCGCGTACCGCTTTTCTTTTACAGTATATCTGCTTGTTGTTATTAGTACCTTGTTGGGATGGTTTAAACCCGGATTAACAACCTTTGGTTAATCTTCTCCTATCAATTAACTGTAAAAAGGGAGATGACGTAAGCATTCTTCGATGGTATTTGCCGTTTTTAGCAGTGAACGGTTATCCTCAGTAATAAACTTATTTTTCACCGCTTCGTCGATAAACTCAATCAGCTTATCGTAGTACCCATCAATATTGAACAGGATTACCGTTTTATTATGGATGCCAAGCTGTAGCCAGGTGATGGCTTCCATCAGCTCTTCGAAGGTGCCGAAGCCACCGGGCAAAGCGATAAAAGCATCTGAAAGTTCGGCCATCATTGCTTTGCGTTCGTGCATAGTATCAGTGATATGCAGGGCCGTGAGGTTCTCATGAGCAACCTCCATATCATACAAATGCTGGGGAATAACACCGTGTACTTGCCCGCCACGAGAAAGCGTAGCATTTGCAATTTCGTTCATCAGACCCACCGAACCGCCACCATAAACTAATCCTATTCCATTGGATGCAAGAGCATGTCCTAATGTTTTGGTTTGAGGGATGAAGGAAGAATTATTACCGGTTTTTGATCCGCAATAAACGCAAACTCTATTTTTAAAACTCATGCTTTAACGGACCCCATCATACGTTCTACGACAACCCCGATCTTCTCAAGAAAATAATCGATTTCTTCAAGAGTATTTTGTTTGCCCAGACTAATACGAATACTCGAGTTAGCTATTTCATCCTCGAGCCCGATGCCGTTTAGCACATGAGAGGGTTCCATCGCTCCTGAAGTGCAAGCTGAACCGTTCGAGACACAAACGTTTTCTACGTCCAGATTGAGTATAAGCATTTCCCCGTCAATACCGTTTCCGTTTGAATCCATAAAAGAGATGTTGATGATATGAGGAACCCCATTTTCAATATCTCCATTGATTTGAAAGCGATTTCCAAATTTTTTATGGAGTCCGCTGATAAGTTTTTTACGCAGCTTGAGAAAATGTTTGCGGTGATCATCCATTTCTTTAGTAGCCAATTCCATCGCTTTCGCTAAACCTATAATACCGGGGACATTTAGCGTGCCGCCGCGTCGCCGTCGCTCTTGTGAACCGCCGTGCATCCACGGAATCCATGGTGTGGCATGACGCATATACATTACGCCGATGCCTTTTGGTCCGTAAATCTTATGTCCGCTTATACTTAAAAAATCAACCCCCAGCTCATCCACATCCACCGGAATTTTACCGACGCTTTGAACGGTATCAGAATGGAAGGG
>CAYNKF010000243.1:0-4429 GCA_964397705.1 uncultured Balneolaceae bacterium
TGGCTCGGAAACGGTTTTCGCCGGCAAGCTGCATCAGTTGGTAAATTTCGCGCAGTCGCTCGGCAATCTCATCATTTGTTACAGACATAAAAAGCAGGTAGTTTTATTCTCAATTTCTTGCTTGATAAAGGTAATAAATAGCAGTCTTCTTTAGCAGTGTTTTAGCGGAATAATTACTTCCTTTTGGTATTGATTTTTTTAATACATTCAACAAAACAAATTCACTTATTACTATGACAAATAAAACGCTCGTTTATATTCTTTTAATTCCTTTTGGGTTAATGCTGATAGCGGGTTGTTCGTCAGATAATGAACAATCTCGTCAAGTACAAAAGAAAGCTATTAACACTATTCTGGATGATTGGCACTTAGCTGCATCCGAAGCCAATTTTGAACGCTATTTTATGCATTTTACAGGTGACAGTGCCATCTTCATGGGGACCGATGCCTCGGAACGGTGGACAGTTGCTGAATTTAAACCGTGGGCAAAGCCATACTTCGATGACGGTGAGGCTTGGGATTTCACTCCTGTTGAGCGTCACGTTTACCTATCGGATAATGGCCAATCAGCATGGTTTGATGAATCGCTAGACACCCCTAATCTGGGGCCGGCGCGTGGGTCGGGAGTACTTGTGAAAAAAAAGGAGACCTGGAAGATTGCTCATTATAACCTGTCGATCCCCATACCAAACGCTATTGTAGATACAGTAGTAAAACAAATTGATAATGCCTTAACGGATACCTCGTCTAATTAAGTTTTTATAGCACCTACATTAGTGATTTAATTATTTATTTTGCTCCATATACTACCTAAATATAGTTTCATGAAGTTACTCTCTCGCTTTACAACATATCTATTACTCTTTGTAACGCTGAGCATTAATGTTCAGGCACAAAATGACATCCAGTCGCCAACCGAATTCTTAGGGTATGAGTTAGGCAGCCAGTGGACCCCTCACCATAAGGTGATGGACTATTTTTCGTATGTCGCCGAAAATTCAGCTATGGTGAAGGCTGAAAAATATGGGGAATCCTACGAGAGACGACAGTTGATGTTGGCTGTTGTTTCGGATGCTGCAAATATGAGGCGTATCGAAGAGATTCGTACAAATAATTTGAAGCGTACGGGACTATTGGAGGGGGATTCTTCTACAGATACCACAGCGATCGTTTGGCTCAGCTATAACGTACATGGTAACGAAACATCCAGCAGTGAAGCGGCCTTGAAGACCATTTATGAATTGGTTCGGCCGGATAATGCAGAGACTAAATCATGGTTGCAGAACACCGTTGTCATTATGGATCCGATGCTGAATCCTGATGGACGTGAACGTTATGTAAACTGGTACAAGAGTGTTGCCGGAGAAGAAGTTAATGTGCATGCCGAAGCCCGCGAACATCATGAGCCTTGGCCCGGGGGAAGGTCCAACCATTACTATTTTGATTTGAATCGCGATTGGGCTTGGCTAACACAAAAGGAGAGCCGACAGCGTGTGGCCGAATACCAAAAGTGGATGCCGCATATTCACGTCGACTTTCATGAACAGGGTTACAATTCACCTTATTATTTTGCTCCTGCTGCCAAACCATTCCACAAAGCTATTACGGATTGGCAATCTGATTTCCAGTATACCATCGGCGAAAATAATGCAAAATATTTCGATGAAAATAGCTGGCTCTATTTTACCCGAGAAGTATTTGATCTCTTTTATCCAAGCTACGGCGATACTTATCCTACTTTTAACGGGGCTATTGGAATGACGTATGAGCAGGCCGGACACAGTATGGCGGGGCTTGGTATCGTCCAGACCGAAGGAGACACGCTAACCCTTAATGACCGATTAACCCATCATTTTACCGCGGGACTTTCAACAATAGAAGTTAGTTCTCAGAACGCAGAGAAATTGGTAAATGAGTTTTCTAGTTACTACCAGACGGCTCAGAATAATCCGCGTGGAGAGTACGAGACATTTGTGATTAAGGCTGGCAATAATCCGGATAAACTTCAGGCACTGTTCGAACTGTTAAATAAACATCGAGTCAATTACGGCAAGGCTACCCAACAGCAGACCTTGGAAGGATACAATTATCGAACCGGGAATACTGAAAGATTTCGTGTTACAGAGGATGATTATTTAGTGAGTGTTCATCAACCAAAGGGAGTGATGGCGCGTATTTTATTTGAACCTCGTCCCGAACTGGCTGATTCAGTAACTTACGACATTACGGCCTGGGAGCAGCATTATGCCTTTGGGCTTGAGGGGTATGCCCTTAAGCAGCAGCTGGAGGTAGAAAATATTGATTATTCTAAAGCTGGGATTGATACCAGTTTTGGAGGATCCCCTTATGCTTATTTGGCTCGCTGGGAAGATTTGGCAGATGTCCGGCTTTTGTCTGATTTGTTAAATAACGATATAAAAGTGCGTTTCGCCACGGGAGAATTTAAGATTGATGACCGCATCTATGATCGGGGAACGTTAATCATTACTCGGGCTGATAATAAAAATATGGGTGAGCGATTTGATGAAGTAGTACAAAACCTTGCCAAAAAGCATGTTCAAGAGATCCGTGGAGTTGAAACTGGGTTTGTGCAATCGGGATCAGATTTTGGATCCTCTTCGGTCCGCTATCTTAAAAAACCGCGTGTAGCACTGCTTGCCGGTGAAGGAACAAATTCAAATAGAGTAGGTGAAGTTTGGCACTATTTTGATCAACAGATTGAATACCCTATCACTATGCTCGATACCGGTTATTTTGACGAGGTTGATCTCAATAATTATGAGGCGCTTATTTTGCCCTCTGGGATCGACAGTGACCAGCTTGATGACGAGCGATTCCAGGAAGTTCGGGAATGGATAGAGGCGGGCGGTAAGCTTATTGCCTTAAAACAGGCAAATAGTATGTTGGCCGGCAAGGATGGTTTTGGTCTTCAATGGAAGGAGGAAAACGAAGATTCTACTGCTCACGCATCCCAAAATGGCGAACTGGACCGCTATAAAGAACAGCAGCGGGAAAATATTACCGGCAGTAATAGTGGATCAGTTTTTGAAATATCGATGGATACGAGTCATCCCCTGGCTTTCGGATATGAGGATAGCTACTTCTCGCTAAAACTTGATACCGATGCTTATAGCTATTTGGATGACGGATGGAATGTAGGTGTTGCCAAAGAAGATGCCCATATGAGTGGATTTGTTGGATATAATGCAGAAGAAGAGCTCGAAAATACCCTTACCTTTGGTGTACAGAATGTGGGTTCCGGGTCAGTGGTTTATATGGTTGATAATCCTCTGTTCCGTGCCTTCTGGTATAATGGGAAGTTACTATTTGGCAATGCCGTTTTTATGGTAGGACAATAGATACAAAAATCTGATAGTTGAATGGAGCCTATACCTGAACTACTTTTGTTAAGTTAGAGCTCAATAATAAGACGTTATGCAGTCCAACCCTGGACACCTTTTAGAAGTGCATCATCCAAATCGTGGTCAGGGTCATCATGATGTAGTACTGCTATATCACCGGTTGACTCCATTACTACCGCCTGAACCTGGGTCATTTGCGTTACGTTTGCTTCTCTAAGCTTAGCCCGTAAATCGGAATGTGTTACCTTTGCCTTTTCTAAATTCTTTTCAATAATTTTCGTGTTTTTCATCAGCAGCAATGGCTCATTATCAACCAGTTTACGCATTACTGCAGAATTACCCCGAAAATGAGCTACGAGCATCTGAATAGCAAAAAGTGTTCCCATTGCAACCGCCGCATGTACTAAAGATGGAGGTTTGAACAAAATAGTACTTGCCAAGACGGAACCAATAGCTACCGTGATAGCAAAGTCAAAACTTGACATTTTAGAAAAAGAACGAAGGCCTGATATGCGGGTTAATACAATTAAAACAATATAAATCCCAATAGTTGATATAATTGCCATAAAAACGGTAAACCAAGAGGTGAAAACCCAGGAATTATCCATAATAATTTTATTTAGGTATGTAATTTATTCTGATAAAAGTCGCGAAGAGAACAAAATTATTTTCTGTTATTCGGAGTGAAATACAATTAAAACTTTCCGAAAAAAGTAATGAAACTAATTTTGAGTTTATCTCATAGTGTCTAAACATATCATATGATCTAAAATTATCTTCAAAAACATTAAATTATTTTTTACAAAAAGAATTCTAGTGGGACTGAATGAAATAAGGATCTTTGAAACGAGCTGAGGTCTCTAGCGGCTCCTGAACAAGCCTATCATTTGGCTTGATCATTTTTGTGTAGAAAGTGATGGGCGTGGATACTTATTTAGGGCTATTTATTTTAAAACTTATTTTTGAAAGATCCTTGTGAGGCCCTTATCTTAAGACTGAATAAAAATCACCCAAGGTTGGGGGTGCTTGCAATAGCAGGCTGAGATCATACCCTGAGAACCTGAACC
>CAYNKF010000244.1:0-4428 GCA_964397705.1 uncultured Balneolaceae bacterium
CCACAAGAGCCGGCATAATAGCGATGATTGCAAGGAATATAGAACCTGGGAGCGTTACTTTCGTCAAAATATTGTCAATAAATTCTACTGTTTGATTACCCGGACGCACCCCAGGTATAAAACCACCTTGACGTTTCATTGTATCCGCCATTTCACGTGGGTTAACTGTAATTGCAGTATAAAAGTATGTAAAGAACACAACAATGATTCCAAAGATAATGGAATAGGTAATTCCTGTAAAATCACTCGACCAAGCAGTTAACATCTGTACGGTCTCATTATTGGGGAAAAAGGTGCCTATCGTACTTGGAATAAACATGATTGACTGTGCGAAAATAATCGGCATCACACCTGCAGCATTTAATCTGAGAGGCAGATATTGTGTCGTACCTCCATACACTTTGCGACCTACAACTCGCTTAGCATATTGTACGGGAACTTTTCGTACTCCCTGCGTCAAGAGAACACAAGCAGCAATTACAAGAACCAATGCTGCAATCTCTATAATCACAATAATAAGATTACCTTTCGTCGTTACTTCATTAATCAAACTTGCAGGTAACCGAGCGATAATACCAATCATAATTATGATTGAAATACCATTACCAATTCCCCGGTCCGAAATACGTTCACCTAACCACATCACAAAAGTAGTACCTGCTGTTAAAATAATCATAGAAGTAAGTACGAACGTAAAGTTACTTACCACTATAGCGTTAGGCGATGTTGCCATTAGATTTATTGCAAAACCTATTGACTGCACTAAAGTAATTCCTACTGTACCATATCGCGTGAGTCTATTAATCTTACGCCTTCCCTCTTCACCCTCTCGCTGCAATTTTTGAAAGTAAGGGACTACCGCACCCATCAACTGAATAATAATAGCAGCAGTAATGTACGGCATAATACCAAGCGCAAATACACCTGCACGTGAGAAAGCACCACCAACAAACATATCAAAGAGGCCGAGTAGACTCGAAGCATTACCAGCCTGTTGCGTTAATTGAGTAGCATCAACACCAGGAAGTGTTACAAAACTTCCTATGCGATAAACCATCAATATACCGATGACATAGAAGATGCGATTCTTCAGCTCTTCTATCTTAAAGATGTTGCGAAAGTTTTCAACTAAACTCATTTAGAAGGTGGCTTATCTTTTTTTAATTATTGACTATTCTTTACAAACGTGATGTTTCCACCGGCTTCTTCAACCTTTTCCTGAGCAGATTTACTGGCATTGTGTACTTCGATATCTATTGATGCTTCGATATCACCATCACCAAGTAATTTTACCAAATCATTTTTTCCTGCAAGTCCAGCATTGCGAAGATCTTCAAGAGATATACTATCTTCAAGCTTTCCATGCTCGACAAAAAGTTGAATTGTGCCTGTGTTAACAGCTACATATTCCTTCCGGAATTTGTTATTAAATCCCCATTTGGGAACTTTTCGCTGTAAAGGCATTTGTCCACCTTCAAACCAAAACTTTTCTTTAAAGCCACTTCGCGAACGCTGTCCGTTGTGTCCTTTACCAACAGTATGCCCACCACGTCCAGAACCTTGACCACGACCAATACGTTTGGCCTTTTTCTTATTAGGTTCCGGGGCTTTTAAATTACTTAAATCCATTATCTTATCCTGGTTATTTTCCTTAAATCTATTAGCCTTCGAATACTTTATTCATTGAAATACCGCGTCGCTCAGCGACCTCAAATGGATCCGTTAAGTTCTTCAATCCATTATATGTTGCTTTAACCATGTTATGAGGATTTGACGATCCCACTGATTTGGTAAGGATATTTTGCAATCCAGCAATATCAAGCAACGCTTTAACAGGTCCACCAGCAATTACACCGGTACCTTCAGAAGCCGGACGTAACAAAACTTCACCGGCTCCTTCCTTCCCAGTAATAGTATGATAAATACTACCGGTTTTTGTCATCGGTACTCTAATAAGATTCTTCTTAGCATTATCAAAACCTTTTTGAATGGCATCAGAAACCTCATTGGCTTTCCCGAGACCGTGTCCTACAACACCGTCTTTATTACCAACAACCACAATAGCATTAAAGCTAAAGCGACGGCCACCTTTTACCACCTTGGAAACTCGGTTAATATGAACCAGCTTCTCTTCAAGATTAAGATTTGTAGGCGTTATGTTATGTCGTCTTCTTACTTTTGGCATAATTATTCTTATTTAAAAGTCTAAACCTCCTTCGCGAGCACCCTCTGCAAGGGCTTTTACAACGCCGTGGTATTTATAACCACCTCGATCAAATACAGCCTTTTCTATTCCTTTATCATCAGCAAGTTCAGCTAAACTTTTTCCAACTAAGGTAGCAGCTTCTTTCTTGCTTTTATCTTTCACTTCCTCTGCAATTCCTTCAGATTCAGTTGAAACTGCGGCCAGTGTATGCCCCAAACGATCATCAACAAGCTGAGCATAAACATGCTTATTGCTTTTATATACCGATAATCGTGGGCGATCGGCTGTGCCTTTGATTGTTGATCGAATACGGCGACGTATCCTATCGCGACGTAGTGTTTTTTTGATATTCTTATCCATCGTAAATAATTCCTATTAAGCTTTAGCAGCAGATTTACCAGCTTTTCTACGGACCCATTCGTCAACATATCGAATACCCTTCCCTTTGTAAGGCTCCGGGGGACGTAATGAACGTATTTTAGCGGCAACCTGCCCGACTAATTCTTTGTTAATTCCAGATACAATCACCATTGGATTCTTTTTTGTCTTTGTATCCACTTCAAGATCAACTCCGTCTGGTGCTACAAAGTAGATTGGGTGAGAAAAACCCAATTGTAATTCAAGAACTCCGTTACTTAAAGATGCACGGTAACCAACGCCAATGATTTCAAGCTCTTTTTTATATCCTTCTGATACACCAATCATCATGTTGCTGATCAGAGATCGATAGAGCCCGTGTAGTGAGCGATCAATTTTTTGCTCACCCGTTCTATTAACGATTAGTTCACCGTCTTTTTTCTCAACATTTATGCTAGGGTCCATCTGCAGTGTATCACTGCCCTTTTCCCCTTTCAGGGTGACCACATTATCAGCATCAATGCTAAACTCAACATCTTCTTTTAATTCAATCGGTTGATTTCCGATACGAGACATAATTCTATTACCTTATTTTTAATAAACAGTGCACAATACTTCGCCACCCACTTTAACTTTGCGGGCTTCTTTATCAGTCATTACTCCGCGTGAAGTCGAGAGTATAACTATTCCCAAACCGTTAAGAGCTCTGGGAATGTTATCTGCTCCACAATACTCACGAAGTCCCGGCTTAGAACGACGCTTCATTTTCTTAATAACCGGCTGACCATAAGCATCATATTTTAAAAACAGGCGAAGCATTCCCTGTTTTCCATCATCAATATTGATAAACTTATTAATATAACCTTTATCCAATAGGATTTTGGTCATTGCACGCTTCAACTTGGATGCGGGAATATCTACCCGTCGATGTCCAGCTTGTTGAGCGTTACGTATTCTTGTTAGATAATCTGAAATTGGATCAAACATAGAAGTTCTTCGTTAAAATGTTACCAACTTGCTTTTCTTACGCCAGGAATCTTCCCGTCGAGTGCAAGTTCACGAAATTTAATACGAGAGATACCGTACTTACGAATATAGCCGCGGCACCGTCCTGTTAAATTGCAGCGATTGTTTACGCGTGTAGGACTTGCATCACGAGGAAGTTTTTGCAGTTCTTCCCATTTGCCTTCTTCTTTCAGCTTTTTTCGCTTTTCGGCGTATTTCTTTACCGTTCTTTTTCTTTTTTCGTTACGTGCTATCCAAGCTTTCTTAGCCATAATTTTGTATGCTTGTTAATTTAATTTCGTTTCTGAAACGGCATTCCAAATTCCTTCAGCAGAGCATAAGCTTCTTCATCGCTCTCAGCTGTTGTTACAAACGTAATATCCATACCATGAATATTATCGACGTCATCTGTATTAATTTCAGGAAATATTGTATGCTCCTTAACACCGAGCGTGTAATTTCCTCTGCCGTCAAAACTTTTATCGGGCACTCCTTGAAAATCTCGCATTCTTGGGAGCGCAAGATTAATTAAGCGATCAAGAAACTCATACATCTTTTTCTTTCGCAGAGTAACCTTGCAACCAATGGGCATGCCATCTCTGGTTTTAAAATTAGAGATAGATTTCTTTGCCTTTGTGGTTACCGGTTTTTGCCCTGCAATCTTTGCGAGGTTATCAGTGACAGTGTCTAACACTTTCTCATTTTCCACTGCCTCACCAACACCACTGTTGATTACAATCTTTTCGAGTTTCGGAACAGCCATAACGTTTTCGTAGTCAAACTGTTCAAACAAGTTTGAAATAATTTCGTCTTTGTACTGTGTATAAAGTCTTGCTTCTGACATTCTATAATAACTTCTT
>CAYNKF010000245.1:0-4398 GCA_964397705.1 uncultured Balneolaceae bacterium
CCATTTCTTCAGGCGTTTTCAGATAGAAATCGGTGTTCAGGTTGTTGTTGTCATCCGTAAATCGAAACCGATTGGGGTCGTTGATGTCAGCATTCGTCTGTAGTGCTAATAAAATGTCATGAGCTTCGGAATCCTCCTCATTTACATAGTGGCAGTCGTTGGTGGCCACCATTTTTACATTGTATTCCTTGGACCATTTTACAAGGATTTCATTACAACGGTTTTGATCGTTAAGCCCGTGACGCTGAAGCTCGATATAATAGTCATCGCCGAAAAGATTGAGATACCATTCAAAAATGGCGCGCGCTTCTTTCTCACTTTTATTGATAATTGTTTGATTGATCTCACTGGCAATACAGCAAGTGGTGGCAATAAGTCCTTCAGCATGCTCGGCTAAAGTTTCTTTATCTATGCGCGGCTTGTAGTATAGCCCTTCAGTATATCCCAGTGAGCAGAGCTTAGATAAGTTTTTATAGCCCGTCATGTTTTTGGCCAGCAGTACCTGATGATAACGGGTGCGATCTTTTTTGTCCTCCATTCCCGAAGGCGTAACATAGAATTCACAGCCAATAATTGGTTTGACGTCGTGTTTATTGGCTTTGTTGACGAATTCCGGAACCCCAAACATGTTTCCGTGATCCGTGATCGCTATCCCGGGCATGCCGTGCTTTTTGGATTTTTTGATCAGCTGGTTGATGCTCGCGGCACCGTCGAGCATACTAAACTGTGTGTGATTGTGGAGGTGTGAGAAGTTCATTCAGGAGGCTTTTCTTTTGATCCTTAGATTGGAATAATAATACTATTCCTGACCGACAATATTAAGGCGTATTTTGGGATAAATTTTAAAAAAATATTCATTCGGGTTTGAATGGTGAGCAGAAACATTCTATTTTTAATTTTACCTAATCAAACTGATCTAATATGTCCACCAAGTATATCTTCGTAACGGGCGGAGTTACATCTTCACTGGGAAAGGGAATTATTTGTGCGTCGCTGGGACGTTTGTTAGTCGCACGCGGATTGAACGTGACGGTTCAAAAACTTGATCCATATATTAATGTGGATCCCGGAACGATGAATCCCTATGAACATGGGGAGGTTTATGTGACCGAAGACGGCGCGGAAACTGATTTGGATTTGGGACATTATGAGCGATTTCTGGATATCAAAACATCCCAAGAAAATAATGTGACCACCGGTCGTATTTATAATGATGTTATTTCAAAGGAACGCCAGGGGGCGTATCTGGGAAAAACCGTTCAGGTCATTCCCCATATCACCGATGAGATTAAGTCGCATATTATTGAGCTTGGTGAATCTGACGATTACGACGTAGTGATTACTGAAATTGGGGGTACCGTAGGGGATATCGAAAGTCTGCCCTACATTGAGGCGGTTCGTCAGCTGCGGTATGATGTAGGACGAGCGAATACGCTTTCTATTCACTTAACACTGGTACCATATTTATCGGCAGCCCGGGAGCTTAAAACAAAGCCTACCCAGCACTCTGTAAAAACACTTTCCGAAAGTGGGTTGCAACCGGATATTATTGTAGCCCGTTCTGAGCATGCACTGGATGATACCATACGCAATAAAATTGCCCAGTTCTGTAATGTAGAATATGATGATGTGATTGCATCACTGGATGCTGAAAGTATTTACCAGGTTCCGCTCTTAATGCAGGATGAAGGATTGGACAAGCGCGTTATTGAGAAACTAAAACTAGGGGCCGGAGAAGCAGACTTGGAGCGCTGGAAAGGATTTGTGGAAGCGGTAAGAAATCCATCTACCCAAATTACAATTGCGCTTGTCGGTAAATATGTAGAACATCACGATGCTTATAAGTCAATCGTGGAAGCCTTAATACATGGTGGTGCGGTTAACGATTGCGAAGTAAATATCCGGTGGATACAATCGGATGATTTGACTGCAGACAATGTCGGTGACAAGCTGGAGGGGGTCTCCGGTGTATTGGTGGCTCCCGGTTTTGGAGGGCGCGGCATTGATGGTAAGTTGGCAGCTGCTAACTATTCCCGCAAAAATGAAATTCCGTATTTTGGCATTTGTTTGGGTATGCAGTGTGCGGTTATCGAATTTGCTCGGAACGTCTGTGGCTGGGAAACAGCAAACAGCACCGAATTTGATGAAGATACTGAGTATCCGATTATTGATTTGATGCCGGATCAAAAAAATATTGAAGACAAAGGCGGAACCATGCGACTGGGATTGTATGATTGCAAGATGAAAAAGGATTCTAAAGTGTATGAGGCTTATGGAAAGGAACTAATACAGGAGCGTCACCGTCATCGCTATGAGGTGAATAACAACTTGCGCTATAAGTTGGTGGAGGACGGAATGAAGCTGGTCGGCTTTAATCCCGAACGCGATCTTGTTGAGATTATCGAATTGCCCGACCATCCATGGTTTGTAGGTGTTCAATTCCATCCAGAATACTGCTCAACGGTAAATAATCCTCAACCGCTCTTTGTAGATTTTGTTAAGACCAGCCTAAAGCACGCCAAGGACAACAATTTGGCTGAACCCATAAAACGGGAAAAGATTGTGATTAACTAATAGGATATAGGATAGGCTATGGGACAGGATCAGACGTTTGCTAATAAATTGCGAGTACGAGTTTGCGGAGTGCTGATTCGAAACGATGAAATATTGTTGGCACAAATCCATTCTCCTATTACTGATAAATTGATTTGGATGCCTCCGGGCGGTGGGCTAACTTTTGGTGAATCGATGAAGGATTGTCTTAAGCGAGAATTTAAAGAAGAGACTAATCTTTCCGTGGAGGTTCAGGAATTGGTGCATGTGAATGAGCTTTTACGTAAACCGTACCATGCCGTAGAATGTTTTTTTGAAGTTAAAAAAACGAGCGGTTCCGAAAAGTTGGGTAAAGATCCCGAGTTGTCTTGGGATCGCCAACTCTTGCATGACTTACAATGGATGTCTATTGCTGAGTTACCTGAAATAGATTTTGCCCCCTCCAGTCTTGTAGAGAAAATACAACACTGGGACCGACGATTTAACTATCCGGTATTTTAACAGCTTCTTACAAGAAGGATGATAATCCGTTTTTTTAATCCTAACGGGATTGTCATAAATTTAGAAGCTTAATTTTTAACCACATCTGTTCTTATGTATAATCTCCGACTTTCAGTTATAGCTGTTTTGTGTGTGGCTTTTATAGGTTACTCTTGCCAAAGTGATGAATCTTCAAAAACAACAGTAATACAAAATGTAAAGGGTTATACCTTCTATGATGGCGATTTGATACAGTTTTCAGCACTTGAATTCAAAGGTGGCAAAGTTGTAGATGTGTATGATGATACTATGTTTACTGCTGATGCTTCTACGGAAGTTATCGATGGAGAAGGAAAAGTTATGCTTCCCGGTCTGATAGATGCTCATGCCCACGTAATGGGACTAGGAACAATGCTCATGAATATAGATCTGATGGGCATTAAATCATTAGATTCGGCGTTTACCCATATCGAAGAGTATGCTTCAGAAAATCCTGATTTGGAGTGGATTGAAGGTCGAGGATGGAATAACACGCATTGGGGCGATGGGGATTTCCCAACTGCCGAGGATCTTGATGAAGTGGTAAGTGATCGTCCCGTTTGGTTGAGCCGGGTAGATGGTCATGCCGGGTGGGCAAATAGCAAAGCAATGGAAATAGCAGGTATTACTTCTGAAACGGAAGCCCCGGAGGGTGGAAAAATTATTCGCGATGAAAATGGAGATCCTACCGGCGTATTTATAGATGAAGCAGAACAGCTTATTGCTTCTCATATCCCTGAGCCAACAGCAGAAGAGCAACAGATGGCACTGCAAAATGCACTTCAGCAAATGCGCAGTAAAGGATTGACTGGGGTCCACGACGCCGGAGTTTCTGCAGAGACTTGGAAACTCTATAAAAAGTTCGCTGATGAAGGTAAGATGTCCACGCGTATTTATGCGATGATTGGTGGAGCCGGAGACACCTTTGATAAGCTTGGAAAAAATGGTCCCATTACATCATATGCGGATGATCTGTTGGCCCTGCGCAGTGTAAAAATTTATGGCGACGGTGCATTGGGCAGTCGCGGTGCTGCTATGTTAGAACCTTATTCCGACGACCCGGGAAATACCGGACTGCTGTTCCATACCCAAGAGGAGATGAACCGGATGGTATTAAAAACTATGTCAAATGGATTTCAGACGAACATTCATGCGATCGGAGATGCAGCTAACAGGCAGGTGCTAAATGCGTTTGAGAATGCGAAAGATAGTTTAGGTGAACAGGGGTTGAGAAACCGTGTAGAACATGCACAAATTGTTTCTCAACAAGATATTCCCCGTTTTAATGAATTGAAAGTTATCGCTTCCATGCAGCCTACTCATGCT
>CAYNKF010000246.1:0-4394 GCA_964397705.1 uncultured Balneolaceae bacterium
GCGAATAAAGCTGGTAAAGCGAGGGGGCGTTAAATCCACTGGTAACCGCACCGTATAAAAGTGTGGACTCGGTTGCCTGTAGCTTAGGATTTATCTCATAGGTGAAGTGGGAGCCGAACTCATCGTGATGGACCAATCGTCCTCCCAATCCCAGTGTAAATAACTCAAATTGATCAGCAATTAAACCTCCATTTAGATTGGACTGGACATAACCATTGTAGATAATTTCCTTCAATCCTAATGAATCCAGATCAGTTGTCGATTCATACACCCCAAATTGCGACCGGCTATACACATAATTTCGAGTGGACATTGTTTGTCGCGAGGCAGAAGCACCAGCAACAAATCGGATATGATTACCGTCTACAACAGCCTTCAGCTCATTCTCCCAGAGTGATCCTTTGGCATTAAGCTCGGTATAAATGCCATCATAGGTATCATTCGAACTTATAATCGACGAATCGTTGACAAAATCTCTGTTCAAATCAGAGTAGGCACCTTGAAATTCTATAGCTACCTGATCCGATATCTCTGTACCTCCTCCAAAATTAAACAGATCGCGCTTAAATTCCGTGTAGGCATTACTATCATCCTGATAAGCCCCCTGATCAACATCACTACGTTGATCAACACGTCGATAAGAGGCATACCAATCATATTGGTCAGTTGAGTAACCAACTTTGCCTACTACATCGAACTTATTGAAATCATCCTGATCTTGGGAATTAAATATATTCGCATTGGATACGGTATCAATGGTTGCATCTAATCCATTGGTCAATTGAAAATTGCCCCCCACATTCGCATACCATCCACTATCAGTAGTATAGTTAGCAAATATACTATTTGTTGTGGAATACGTCCCTTCGCCAAACTTCCCGTGCTTAGTTTCGGCGCTTATATTTAGTCCTTTTGTATCCTCCTTTTTCGTGATAATATTAACCACTCCGCCTATAGCTGAAGACCCATAAAGCGTGCTATGGGATCCGCGAACAATTTCTATTCGTTTGATGCCGGTCAGCGAAAGCTCCGAAAGATCAATAGAATTATTATTTGTGGAGGGGTCACTAATTCGCACACCATCAATCATTACGACTGAATGATTGGAATTGGCGTTACGGATAAATCCCTGCTGCAGCGAGCCGGGCGTTTGTCCCGCTCCTATCATATGTACACTCTGCTGCTGTGCCAGCAACTCACTGACATTTGTATAGACAGCATTTTCTATATCCTCCTGCGAAATCACGGTAACATTTCGTCCCACCGACTGCGGAGATTGCTCATATTTACTGGCACTGATTATAATTTCATCCAACTCATAGATTGTAGAGTCGGTTTCTATATCGTTTTGCTGAGCTAATATTGGGGTGGTCATCCATAGAAAGACCGTCAAGGCACACAACCCTGAAAATAATTGTTTGATTATAGTCATGATTTAATAATTAGGTTACAAATGATGATTAATTCATCATTCGTACCTTTGGGTATCAAACTTGGAAGGTATAAATACGTTCTGATAGCCAGAAACGACATTTACTCTTCGCTTTTCTCCCGAAAGCTACGAATGCTGTGCGCTGGCAGGTCTTCTGGCTTGTTCCGCTTTTGACAACCTTCCCGTCCCAACCCGTATAGACCGGGAGAAACAGTGGTTCAAGAAAGATCAAAAGCTTATGGAACTCACAGCATCGGGGAATGCTCCGGATTTTCTCCCGAATGTAATCGCGAGAGCACCGGATTCCCTTTTAATCCCATCCCTAAACAATCTTGAGATAGGAACCAATGCACCAAACAAAAATACGAGGCATGCTGTATAAATCAAAACCTATTGGTTTGATCTCTGACTTTTTCTCAGTATGCCCAATAGATCTTTTATTGATGAACAATAATCTTCATTCTCTTCTGAAATGACTTTCCACTCAAATGTATCTTGTTTTGAATAAGTCTTAACCTGAAGAGTTGTTCCGTTATCCTCAACTACTTTATATCCCTCGCGTTCAAGGGCGCGTCGTGTCCAAAAGGTTGGTACTGCATCCCCTATCAGATGGATAGGTTCTTTCTTGGGATTATGAAGTGTGAAGGAGCCGGTGCTGCGATCGAAATCGAAGCTGTCTTTTTCAAATACCGCCTCAAAGGTGCCGTCCAACACAAGATCTTCGGGAGTGCCCGTTATTACTTCTCCATCACGACGGATAAGCCACAAGGTATCGGCCGCCTTCAAGGCCAGGTCCAGCTCATGAGTTGACAACAAAATACCTTTGTTAGTGACATGGGCAAGCTTACGCAGCAACCGAATGATCTCTACCCGATTGGGCAAATCAAGATGGGCTGTAGGTTCGTCGAGCAACACTGCCGAAGTATCTTGGGCCAACGCCCGCGCAATCATTACTTTCTGGCGTTCTCCATCACTCAGGTGTAATACATCCCTATCCACAAACTGTTCAATTCCTGCGGATGCAATAGCCCACTCCACGATCTCTTCATCTTTTTTATTGAGGGATCCGAACCAACCGGTATAAGGTGATCGCCCAAAAGCTACTAGCTCATACACACTGATATTCCCTATGGTAATTCGATCAGTTAAGACGGTGCTTATCTTTTGCGCAATTTCTTTTACCGAAAAATGAGTTACATTTTTTCCATTTAGTAGCACTTTTCCATCCAGCGGATTATGCAGGCCTGCCAACGTTCGAATAAGCGTTGATTTACCTGAACCATTTGGACCCAACAGGCACACAACCTGTCCGCCCTGCAATGCTACGTTTATGTTAGATACCACAACCGTTGGGGCCCTCTTCCGCCCCTTAGCGGGGAATCCGATATCAAGATGCTGAGTCGATATGATGGGTTCATTATTTTTCATCAAAAGGACGCTTGCAGGTTTTTACGTTGGATGATCACCCAAATAACAACCGGAGATCCCACCATAGAGGTAACCGCGCTAATGGGCAAAGTAGTTGTTGAACCAGGGACCTGAGCAATAATATCACAAGCAAGTAATAAGATAGCGCCCATCAATAAAGTGGCAGGAATTAATACCCGATGATCGTTAGTACCCATCAGGGATCGGGTGAGATGCGGTACGGCGATACCCACAAATCCAATGGGTCCACAAAAGGCGGTAATTCCGCCCGCCAGCAAGCTTGTGCTCACAATAATCCAAATGCGGGAACCGGAAACTGACAGCCCCATGCTACGGGCATAGTTTTCACCCAGCAAAAGTCCGTTCAACGGTTTTGAAAGTACCATTGCAATCCCACCCCCAACAAGGGCCACCACCGCCAATATCCACAACTGGTCCAATGGTACACCGCCAAGACTTCCAAATGTCCAGATTAGGTAATCCTGTATCTGCTCGGGTCGACTAAAGTACTGCCAAATACTCACCAGCGCGATCGTCAGATTCCCAATCATCAAACCAATAATTAACAGCGTTACATTATCGCGAACCTTAATAGAGATAAGTAAAATAAGTAATAATACCGCTGCAGCCCCGAAACTGGCAGCGATCACAATAAGCCAACTGCCGAATGCTGACAGTTGCTGAATAGCAAAAATACTGGTGATGGTTCCACCGGCCAACATCACAATAGCTACGCCGAGACTAGCCCCTGCGGTAATACCCAGCACCGACGGACCGGCCAGCGGATTACGAAAAAGCGTCTGCATGAGCAATCCACCCACAGATAACGCACTGCCGGCCAAAACAGCCGTTATAGCTCGTGGAATACGGATATTAATAATAATTTTATTCCAAGCTTCGCTGGCCGCTTCCCCTCCTATTAAAATTTGCACAATATCACCCAGCGGAATATCTACCGATCCCAATGCTAAATTTACCAGCAGAAGTACAATAAGGCCGACAATCAACAGTCCAAAATATAGTGGACGAATTCCGGTCTTATGCTGCGGCGTTATGTCTACAGTTTCCTTAGCCATTAATCAATCTGCTGGTAGTAGTATAATTGGTGATCGGATAGCTGCTGCGGATGAAAAATCTTAATCAGATCAGCCAGTACGATTTCAGGATGCACGGCCCCCGACTCCCAAAAATCATTGCCGCCAGCTGGACTTACCCGCTTGTTGTTGTTATAGATTCGACCCGTTTCAAATGGTTTAAAATCCTTAAACCGAGAATCTTTCGCCAAGATATCCTCTTTGGATTTTGCCGCGCCGGGATTAATCCAAATATCTGCTTTTAACCCAATTTCATAGATCACTTCAAAACTCTTGCGAAGCCCACCGGTCTCATCCGAATCGTACCATGGATAGTCGGCCCCGGCATCCTTTAAAAACCGGGCCGTAAAGCTCTCCCCGCCCGATACAAACCAAGCGCCTTTATATGGCATATTATTAATAACTAGTGGTTTGTGATTGATGTCACTTACCTTAGACTT
>CAYNKF010000247.1:0-4355 GCA_964397705.1 uncultured Balneolaceae bacterium
TTTTTTTTTGCCCATAGCAGCGGAGTCTTTGTTGTCCTGTGATGATATGTTCTTTGTTACAGCACTATGCATAAAACACTGCTTTTTTACTGCTGTCGTATTTTGAAATATTCATGAGAATACCAACCATAATCCCGGCAAATAGAATATTGGTTCCGCCATAACTAACAAAGGGCATAGGCAGTCCTGTAACTGGAAGCAATCCGCTGGCAACACCGGCATTAATAAATCCGTAAAGTACAATCGTAAGGGTACAGCCGACAGCAACGAGCATGCCCATGATATCAGGGGCATTTTTTGCAATTTTGGCAATACCCCTAAACAGGATGACCGTAAATATTAGTATGACTAACCCAGAGCCAAATAGTCCGTATTCTTCAGCTATGATCGCAAAGATGAAATCGTTGTAGGGGGCCGGGAGGAAATTACGCTGGGTGCTTTTGCCCATGCCTACTCCAAACAGTTCTCCTTTTGCGATAGCTATGTGGGCCTGTTGTGCTTGGTATCCGTTTTCGATATTAAATTTGGTACTGTTTATTTCTACAACCTGATCCACGTATTGATCGATGCGACTTTGTCGCTCGGGAGATTGCCAAATTAAAATGCTGGCACCCATAGCGCCGATCAATATCAGCGTACTTAGTTGCATCATGCTAATTCGTCCGACAAACATGACCAATAGCGACAGAGAAAACAGTAAGGCTGCGGTACTAAAGTCTTCAATTCCAATAAGGCCGCAGGTAATGATCACCCAAAACATGATGGGTAGAAATGCTCGTTTAAAATCTTTGATATAGTCTTGCTTTTGCTCTAGTAAAACTGATATATGAATTAATAGGGCAGGTATTGCAAAGGATGCCGGTTGAAATGAAACTCCACCAATCGTTAGTGATCTTTTGGCCCCAAAAACTTCATTCCCAAAAACCATAACTGCAATTAGTAGAATCCAGCTAAATATTACACCCAGCCGGCTAAATTTGGCCAAGAGGTGGTAGTCAATCTTTGAAACAATAAGCATAGCCAGAAAAGCGATACCTACCTTTACGGCATGACCTACCACAAGGCTGCCGGCCGTAGTATGTTTGGTTTCGGCAAAAAAGGCGATAGATGAATACACAGCCAGAACACCAAATATCATTAGTAGAATCACCGATATCAGCAAGACACGATCACTCCCTTGCTTGGGTGTGTCAATGTCATCTGTACTGGTACCCAGTATGGATGATATGTTTTTATTTGGCGTTGTATATAGCATATTTTCTGTTTTTCAGTCTTCAGCTTTCAGCTATCAGGTGATATAGATAGCTGAAAACTCAAGGCTGAGTTGTTAAAGTCGATTAACGGCTTTTTTAAAATCGTTACCTCTGTGTTCATAATTATCGTACATATCAAACGAGGAGCATGCCGGACTTAGAAGAACAACTTCACCGCGCTTTGCAACCTCCTTGGCTGATCGAACTGCGCTGTTCATATTATCAACCGTTTTAAAATTTGGAACGACGGATTTCAGTTGCTCTTCAATCATTGGTCGGGCTTCGCCTATCGCAATAATGGTGTGTACTTTTTCGCGGATCTGTTTAACCAACTCTGAGTAATCATTCCCTTTGTCACGTCCTCCCAGAATGATAGTCATGGGGACATCAAAGCTGTCAAGGGCATACCATACGGCATTGATATTGGTAGCCTTGCTGTCGTTGATGTATTTTACCCCGTTAACGGTCCGTACTAATTCAAGACGATGTTCCACACCTTCAAAAGTGCGAAGGCTTTCACGGATAACATCACTTTTAATCTCGGAAGCACGAGCGGCTAGAGCCGTAGCAAGTCCATTGCTCAAATTATGCTTACCAGAAAGTTTCACTTCACGAGTTGGCATTAGTACCTCTTCTTCTTGGTTTATTTTTAAGATGATGTTTTGATTTCGTACAAAAGCTCCGTCTGTTTCTGAAAGAACCTCCCTGGTTGAAAAGGGCAGAAGCCTTGGTGCATCTTCTTTTTTTTTAAGCGAATCCACATGTTTGGTAATAGTTGGATCATCATGGTTGTAAATGAACCAGTCTTCCCGGGTTTGGTTTTCGATAATTCGAAATTTTGATTTTGCATAGCTCGAAAAATTATGATCATATCGATCCAGATGATCAGCCGTAATATTTAACAACACACTTACATGTGGATGGAAACTATCTATATGGTCTAACTGAAAACTGCTGACTTCCAGCAAGGCTTCATTATTTTCTGATGTTTGATCAACCTTGTCCGAGAATGCATATCCAATATTACCGGCAGTAACATGTTCACAACCTGCTTTTTCCCAGGTATGATCCATCCAATTAGTTACGGTTGTTTTACCGTTGCTACCGGTGACTGCCACAATTGGACTTTTGTTAAACCAGCTGGCTATTTCGATCTCTGAAAACACTTCTTTTCCATCATTTAGATACTTCTGCACTAATGGTGCTTCTGTAGGAACACCGGGACTGATGGCTAAAAATGCCCCTCCTTCAGCTTTGTGCGTATGTCCATTTTCTTCAAAATCTATATTCAGTTTGTTTAGTTTATCCTTCACAGAAGCGACAATAGTCCCGTGATCAGTCACAAATACATTCGCTCCCTTTCGCTTTAGCAGCGATGCCACAGCCAGGCCGCTTCGGGCGGCTCCCACTACAACGATATGTTTGTTTATAACTTCTCTCATCGTAGCTTGAGCGTTAATAGGCTAAGGATTCCCAGGAGCACGGCAATAATCCAAAAGCGAATTACAATTTTCGACTCAGGTAGTCCTTTTTTCTCAAAGTGATGGTGGATCGGCGTCATTAAAAAGACCCGTTTCCCCTCACCATATTTTCGTTTTGTATACTTGAAATAGGTTGTCTGAATAATTACAGAAACGGTTTCGACAAAAAATATTCCGCAAATTATTGGCAATAACAGTTCTTTATGGAGCATAAGGGCTAGTGCTCCAAAAGATCCGCCCAGTGCCAGTGATCCGGTATCCCCCATAAACACAGAGGCGGGATGTGCATTGTACCACAGGAATCCCATGCAGGCACCTACTAATGATGCGGCGAAAATCGTTAGCTCTCCGGCTCCCGGTAAGTATATGATATCAAGGAAGTCCGAGAAGTCGGTTCTACCGGATACATAGGCGAAAATTCCGAGTATCAGTCCCGCAATGGCCGATGTTCCTGCTGCAAGTCCATCAAGACCGTCGGTCAAGTTCACGGCATTGCTTACAGCTGTTATCACAAAAATGACCATGGGGATATAAATGACCCAGCCGAGTGCTTCGCCCAGCACGGCATAATCGATGTTTACATTTTTCAGGAATGGCACCGTAGAAAGCGTATTGAAATCCTGAAACTCCGGCCAAAAATAAAGAGTGAGTCCAAGCAATAAGCCCACAGAAATTTGTCCTGCTACTTTGAGCCTGCCGCTTAAACCTGACTTATCTTTCTTAACGACTTTTATATAGTCATCAGCAAAGCCAACTACGCCCAGAATGAGCGTGACAAGAATAATCATCCAGGTATAAATGCTGTCCATTTTCATCCAGAAAGCGGCCGGAATAAGGATGGCTAACAGGATAATTAATCCACCCATGGTAGGAGTGTGTGCCTTACCAAGATGTGTATCCAGTCCGATATCTTCGCGAATCACTTCACGTAGCTGCATCTTTTCGAGCCATTCGATGATGCGTCGACCAATCATAACGCTGATGAATAAGGCCATAGCTGCAGCAATAGCGGCCCGGGTAGTAATAAATTCAAAAGCACCAAAGCCCGGCGGCTGATAGTTAATTTCTAACCAATGTAAGAGTTCGTATAGCATTAGGTATCCTCATTTTTAGGATTCGTATTTCTGTTACCTAATGCTGCTCGTGCAATGGCACGATCGTCAAAATCGTGACGTTCACCGTCTATCTCCTGATAGGTTTCGTGCCCTTTGCCGGCAATTAAAATCATGGTATTTGATCCTGCATCCCTAATGGCTTGTTCGATAGCATTTTTACGATCAGTGATGCGGGTAATGTATTGGGGATTATCAAATCCTTTCATTATCTCGTTAATAATGGCATCCGGATCTTCATTGCGAGGATTGTCAGAAGTGACAGTGACTTTATCACCATATGTTTCAGCGATTGCCGCCATTTTTGGCCGCTTTGTTTTATCTCGGTTGCCACCACATCCAAAAATAATATGCAGCGTTCGCCCCTCAGTTTTGATACCTGCAAGCGTTGAAGCCACATTTTCTAACGCATCGGGTGTATGAGCATAATCGACAAAGACTACGGGATCCTTATCTTTACCGGAACCTTCAACTCGTTCCAACCTGCCTGCAGCTCCGGCAGAAGCTTC
>CAYNKF010000248.1:0-4340 GCA_964397705.1 uncultured Balneolaceae bacterium
AATGCATATACTGGGGATGGAAGTAGATACCTATCTGGAAATTGAAGCGCTCAATAAGCAGTTGTGGGAACTGTTGGAAAAGCAGGGGTTAGTTGGTCTTGATGCCATCATTCGTTTGCAGGTGTGGCGGGACGGACCGCGGGGGTATTATCCTCAAGCCGACAATAACATACATTATTCAATAACGGCTACAGCCTGCCCGGGGGAGTTCTCTCCACCAACATTAGCTACTGTGGAGCAAAGACGTATTCCTTCCCAATCGATGCCATCATCGGCAAAATTTACAAACGGAATTAACTACATTATGGCTGCTCGGCAAGCTGACGAAAAAGGCGGCGATGATGCCCTGATGCAAACGATCGATGGATTTATTTCAGAGACAACCATCGCCAATATTTTTTGGATAAAAGGAGATACCATTTATACACCTGATAAAGAATGTGATCTTATCCCAGGGATCACGCGTAAAGTTCTTCTGGATGTGATTCAAGCAAGTAATAGGTGGGGTTGTCGAGAAGGCCAATATTCTCTTGATCATATTAAAGAGGCTGATTCAGTGTGGATATGTAATTCAGTTCGGGAGGTATTAGCCGTAAAAAAAATCGATGACATAAAGTTTGATGTTGATCATCCTGCCATAAAAAAAATACAAAACCGTTATAGTGCTTTTCGTCGAGCTAATACAAAGTTTTTAAAGTCATAATTGGGATGGCTGATCTGCTTACACTGACGAATTATTTTGCCTCTTGTGGCGATGTAATACTACTGGAATCACAGTCTGACGATCATCCGTCATCCCAGTTTTCATATTTAGCAGCGCACCCTGAGGCAATAATTAAGGCGCATGGTGATCACATTTCTGAAATCAGAGGGACAAAAAAAAATCAGTACAGCCAAAATCCATGGGAAGCTTTATTATCATTTCGAAACCGAGTAAATGATTGGGTTTTTGGTTATTTGGGATATGATTTAAAGAATTATATAGAACGGCTAAGCTCATCTAATGTTGATCCGGTGGGAGCTCCTGATATGTATTTTATGGTGCCCGGATTTTTGTGGCGGTATAATCATCACTCTGGAAGGGGAGAGGTAATACGTGGAGAGCTGCCTACGGAAGCTCAAATTGGTCAGGGGATTGGTCCCAAAGAAGAATGTGAGCTTGAAAGCATGAAATCTCAGACAAGACAAGAATCCTATACTCAAAAAATAAAACATTCGCAGTCTTTAATTGCGGAGGGAGACTTTTACGAAATTAATCTTTCGCATCAAATGAAAGCACCTTTTAAAGGTTCTCCACTGCAATTATATCAAAAGATGCGTGAAGTAGGTCCCGTACCCTTTGGTAGCTTCTTACAACTTGATAAGTTTTCGATATGTTGTCAGTCTCCAGAGCGTTTTCTTTGTAAGGATAAAGGCACGGTATATTCGCAGCCAATCAAAGGAACATCAAAACGGGGCGAATCGAATGATGAAGATGAATATTTAAAGAAAGAGCTGGTTTTATCGGAGAAAGAGCGAGCCGAAAATCTGATGATCGTCGATTTGGTACGAAATGATTTAAGTAGAATAGCGAAAAAGGGTACGGTAAAAGTTCCAGAACTATTTGCTATTCAGTCATTCGGGACGGTGCATCAGATGGTATCAACTGTAACAGCAGAAGCTAAGCAGAAAGATCCGGTAACTATTCTGCGGGCTTGTTTCCCAATGGGTTCGATGACGGGAGCTCCAAAAATTAGCGCCATGAAATCAATTGAAGAACTTGAGGATTATAAGAGGGGTATATATTCTGGAGCTATAGGATATATAACTCCTGACGAAGATTTTGATTTTAATGTTGTGATAAGGTCAGCTATCATCAAAAATAATTATTTATACTATGCAGTTGGGGGTGCTATTACCAGTGATTCTAATGCCCAAAAAGAGTGGGAAGAAACCCAAATTAAAGCTCGCGCGCTCCTGAACGTGTTTGAAAACTTTTCACAAGAGTAAGGGTTTCCCTAAAATCCCGTTTTACGGCTCTAGAGGGCTAAAATTGGAGTAGAAATGAGAAGTTGCGAAATCCTTGAAATTAGTTATTATTAGAAATGTAAGCCCTTACATTTTTACATAAACTGTCATTCTAATCAGGATTTAAAAGGAATAAACAATTGGCTGGAAGTACAATATATGACATTGCAAAAAAAGCGGGTGTAAGTATAGCTACTGTTTCACGTGTTGTTAACAATAGTGAAGGTATTGCGGATAAAACGAGAGAGAAAGTATTAAAAGTAGCTGATGAGTTGGGATATTATCCACAAGCCTACGCACAAGGGCTGGCGCGTAAAAAAAAGAATATCATTATGGTGGTAGTGCCGGTACTATCCAACTACTTTTTTATGGAAGTATTGGCAGGCATTCAGGATGAAATATCCAAGTACAATTATGATCTGAATATTTTCAATGTTCAGAGTAATGGGGAAGATAACATGTTTCCTCAGGTTGAGAATATTATCAAACGCCAGTGGGCTGATGGGTATCTTTTTATTTCTACTCATTTACGAGATACTGAACTCGAACAGCTCCAAAATTATGATATGCCGATTACGCTTATTGATGAGTCATATCCAGGGATGGATTCCGTTTCTGTTGATGACGAAAAGGGGATAGAAAAAGCAATGCATTACTTCCTGGATAATGGCATGACACGTATTGCTATGATCAGTGCCATGAAGACCTCGAAACCCGGAAGGCAGCGTATTGAGGGATATAAAAAAGCACTTAATGAAGCAGGCGTTGCCGTTGAGGAAGATCTTATTGTGACAGGAGATTCTATGTATCGCGATGGATTTTCGGAACAAAACGGTTATGAGGCTATGATTAAATTATTAGAGCTGCCAAATCCACCAAAAGCTTGTTTTTGTACTTCTGATATTCAGGCTGTGGGAGCTATGAAAGCAATGAAAGAAAAAGGAATACAGATACCCATTATAGGATACGATGATATAACAATTTCGAACTTTATCGGTTTGTCGACTATTCGTCAGCCAATGTATGATATGGGTGAATTGGCAACAAAAAAACTTATGAAAAGAATGAAAAATAGAGAGGCGAAGCCTGAGCATAAGGTTTTCGCACCGGAGCTGATTTTACGATCCTCCACAGAAACAGAAATTGAAGAAGAAGACTCATAAACAATTTTATTTATGATTACCCCTGACGCATGTATTTTTGATTTAGACGGCGTTATTGTAGAAACATCAGATGCACATTTTAAAGCTTGGCAGCGACTTGGTGAAACGCTGGGAATTTCTTTTGGCGAAGAATTTAATGAGCAACTTAAGGGCGTAAGTCGCCGTAAATCAATAGAAAAGATTTTGGCTATCGATGATCGGGAATTACCTGAAGCTGAAATCCAGCGACTTATGGATAAAAAGAATAGCTGGTATCAGGATGCCATTGCCGAATTAACACCTGATGACATTCTTGACGGTGTTCCAGCTTTTTTAGCATCATTAGAAGAAATGGGAATCCCGTTGGGAATCGGATCATCCAGTAAAAATGCACAGTACATTATAGACTATCTGCAGCTCAATAACACTTTTGGAGTTATAATTGACGGCACAAAAGTAGAAAATACCAAGCCTGATCCTGAAGTATTTCTGAAAGGTGCAAAAGCATTGAATGCCGATCCTGCTAATACTATTGTCTTTGAGGATGCAGCATCAGGGGTAGAAGCGGCCAATAATGGCGGATTTATGAGTGTGGGTGTTGGTTCTGATGAGTATTTGGGAGATGCAGATCTTGTTATCTCTAATTTCATCGGCCTTACACCTAAAAAATTGTTTAAACAGCTTAGTGATTAGTAACAATATTTTGATTTAAAAACTTGATTTATGGATAAGTATCTGGAAACTGACGAATGGAAAATTATTGAAGAAGGTTTTGATCCGGAGCGACAGCGCTCATCAGAAAGTATTTTCAGTATTGGCAACGGGCATATGGGGCAGCGAGCCAATTTTGAAGAGCACTACAGCGGTGATTCCCTTCAAGGTAGCTATATTGGTGGAATTTATTATCCAGATCCCACAAAAGTAGGGTGGTGGAAAAATGGCTATCCCGACTATTTTGCTAAAGTGCTTAATTCTGTCAATTGGATTGGTATTGATGTTTACATCAACGGTGAGCAATTTGATTTGGCTGAATGTACTGTTACTGATTTTACTCGTACCCTTGATATGAAACAGGGTTTATTGCAGCGAAGTTTTGTTGCCGAGTTGCAAAATGGAAATCAAGTAGCGGTAGAGGTATGTCGATTTGTGAGTATGGAACGCACGGAAGTGGGAGCTATAGAATACAGGATT
>CAYNKF010000249.1:0-4338 GCA_964397705.1 uncultured Balneolaceae bacterium
AGAACTTCGGTCGGACGAACGACTTGTTGCAGCAGTGGGGAGGGGGGCCACCTCATCTTCTTGGTCCGACTGATCTGATTGATCCTGCTTCAAATTTTCAGCAGTTTCTTCAAGTTTTTCAACTTCTTCTGCCAGAACTTCTTCTTCGGACTTCGTTGTTTCTTCTTCTATTTTATCCTTCTCTTCGCTTGAAACTGATTCAGCCAGTTCATGAGATTCGTTATTTTCTGATTCATCCTTTGCTTCTTCCGTATCTGTTAATTCATCTAAATCATCGGAGGGCTCATCGTGATCTTCTTTTTCTTCTGATCCGATAAACTCATCAAGGAGATCATCTTCTGAACCTGACTGAGTAGCGTTGAATTCTACAATATCTCCGTTGTCATCATCATCTTTATCATCTGAAGGTTCAGAGGTTGAGGATTGTGATAACTTCTCCTCCTCATCTTGCTGTTCTCCCAAATTAAAAGGGTACCCTTGACCCGTCTCTAGCTGATTCTCATCATTGGCTTCATCCTCATCGTTTACCTGTTCGTGCGATGTAGGTGGAGCAGTGGGAATAAAATCGTCTTCATTAAATTCCTGCTCTTCGGAACTTTCCGGAATATCAGGATCTGTTTTCTGTTCCTGTTTGAATTGCTCATTATCTTGGTGGCTACTTTTATCCCCCTCAACACTAGTTCCTTCTGTTTGGGGTTCTATTGCTTGTTCTTGCTGATTCGGAGAAGAACGATCTTCATCAATAGTTTCAGTTTCCTCTTGTTCTATTAGCTTTGGCTCCATGTGGGCGTAGGGAGCATTAACAAGCTCTCTGAGATCTTTATAGGGCTTAAAGACCACTTTGTTATGAGCCGGAATCGTAATCTTTTCCTCAGATTGGGGATTATATCCCTCGCGTTCATCAACGTGTTGAAGTTCGAATTTCCCAAAGCCGGCAATATTTACCTTGCCGTCTTCTTCGAGTCCGCCATTGATGACGTCTACAAAATCCTTTAGAAAATCATGAGTAAACTGCTTAGAGTGTTCTGTCTCCTCAGCAATTGACTCAATAAGTTCTCCAAATGTAACTTTTTCACTCATCGTCTATGTCCGCTTGTTTGAAGTCTTCTTTCAGTCCTTTGCTGGGATTAAAGTCAACAACCCTTTTCGGAGGTAACTCCATATACTGCTCATAGTGGGGATTATAAGATTTTCGTTTTTTTCGCGTAGCAGTACTAAACGTGCCGAGTTCTGGAATGGTAAAAGAATTACCAGTAGCTATGTTTTCGCTAAATGTCTGAGTAATAACATCTAAAAAGTCACGTGCTTCAGCTTGCGTCATATCCCAATTTTCGGCAAGCATCGCTACTACATCGCTCGTATTCATACGAAGATTAAACTCAGGTTATCTTTAAAACTTTGTCATATGGAGATACCGTTAATTAAGAAAAAAAACTTTAAAAACTAAGTATATATTTCTACCTATAGCTTAGAATATGTATAAATTATTATTTCTTGTGCATTTACTTGAAGAATAGGGGCATCAACCGGTATCTTTACAAACGTTTTTTGAAGCATTTTACTTTAGTGTAATCAACTGTATAGCGGAAATAAATCCAAAAATATTTATGAGTAAACCACTTAATGTTACTGAGAAACTAATCAAAAGCCATCTCGTTGATGGTGAAATGGTTCCGGGCCAAGAAATTGGTCTTAAAATTGATCAAACCCTCACTCAAGATGCCACCGGTACCATGGTGATGCTTGAGCTTGAAGCCATGGAGCTCGATGAGGCACAGACTGAACTCTCGTGCCAATATGTTGACCATAATTTGATTCAAACGGACTTTAAAAATCCAGATGATCATGTATTTCTAAAATCCGCTGCTGAACGGTTTGGTATGTGGTATAGTCGTCCGGGTAACGGGGTAAGCCATCCCATTGAAACCGAACGTTTTGGAATTCCTGGTAAAACTTTGGCGGGATCTGACAGTCATACACCGGCAGCCGGTTGCATGGGAATGCTCGCTATTGGCTCAGGGGGTCTGGATGTCGCTTTTGCGATTGCAGGCGAACCTCTATACATAAAGATGCCTAAAGTTTTAGGTGTTGAGATCAAAGGAAATCTACCTGACTGGGTAAGTGCCAAAGATGTGGTGCTTGAAATGCTGCGTCGTTATGATGTTGATGGTGCGACTGGATATGTGATCGAATATTTTGGAGAAGGATTAAAGAATCTTTCTACGATGGATCGTCACGTAATTGCGAACATGGGTACCGAAATGGGGGCAACCAGTACGGTATTTCCTGCTGACGGTGAAGTACGTCGTTTTATGGAGACCCAAGAGCGAGGTAATGAATTTGTGGAACTGAAAGCGGACGAAGGTGCTGAGTATGACAAGTACGAAGAACTTGTACTCGATGATGTTGAACCGCTGATTGCCCTGCCCAGCAGCCCGGGTAATGTCGTTCCGGTCCGAGAAGTGGAAGGACAAGATATTTATCAGTCGTATGTTGGCTCTTCAGCAAATCCAGGATACCGTGACTTTTGGATTTGTTCTGAAATTGTGAAAGACAAGACAGTTGATGATAATGTTTCTTGGGATATCAACCCCACATCACGACAGATCATTGAAAACATGGTCAAGAACAATGTGATGTTTAACCTTGTACAGTCCGGTGCGCGTATTCACCAAGCCGGATGTAACGGTTGTATAGGAATGGGACAGGCACCTGCATCTGGGCAAAACAGCTTGCGTACCGTGCCACGGAACTTCCCTGATCGATCAGGAACGCCCGAAGATTCGGTATTCTTGGTGAGTCCCGAAACGGCCGCTGCTTCTGCTCTGACAGGAAAGATTACTGATCCTCGCGATCTGGAAGATCTCTACAACATGAGGTATCCTAAGTTTGAGCATCCTAAGGAAATTCATATCAATACTGAGATGCTTACCCCACCCAAGCCCAAAGAGGAGCGAGGCGAAATCAAGAAGGGGCCGAACATTTCTACGATGCCCGACTTTGATGAGCTGAAAGACTTTGATGTTCCTGTTCTGTTAAAGATGGGGGATGATATTTCGACCGATGAAATTCTCCGTGCCGGAGCTGAAGTACTTCCTTACCGTAGTAACATTCCAGAAATCAGCAAGTTTACGCTGGATGTTGTGGATGAAAATTTCCACGATCGTGCGATGGAAGCTAAAGAAGAGCATGACGGACACGTTGTGGTTGCAGGTGAAAACTATGCGCAGGGCTCCAGTCGTGAGCACGCAGCAATAGCCCCGCGTTACTTAGGTATGCGCGCTGTGATTGCCAAAACCTACGCTCGTATTGGCTGGCAGAACCTGATTAACTTTGGAATTCCGCCTTTAGAGTTTGAACATGAAGCGGACTACGAAGATATTGATCAGGGAGATATTCTTGAAGTGAATGACATTAGAGAAGCTATTAAAAATGGCAACGAAGTTGTTATTCATAACAAGACAAAAGGAAATAAATACACGGTAAAACACACTTTTAGTGAGCGACAAAAAGAAGCTGTGTTGCACGGTGGTGTTATCAATCGCTTTAAGGCCAAGAAGAAAGCGGGATAAAAAAACCGTTTGGACTTAATATTTTAAGGGCTCCGATTTTTCGGAGTCCTTTTTTATTTTTAATTCTTTTCCGGGTGGATTCATAACATTTATCAACGGCTCATCACAAAAAATTTGCTATTTTTTTGTGCGTTCTGTTTAATTCAGAAAATTCGAACTGTATATCGAAAAATAAGAAATGAAGTACTTTTGTTTGTCGTCTGTTGTTTTGCTGTTTCTAAGTTGCGCTACGCTGAATTCAGGCCCTGCCGGTCCTGATTCTACTCCGATGAAGGACGCTAATGTTATACTTATTGAAACTTCAGACCCGGTAGAAAAATCATTTGACAGGCTTGACGGTATCCTGAAAGAAGAAGGGTTTAGCATTAAGTCATATAATAAAAATGAGCTCGTACTTGAGACCAATTTTAAAAAGTACAACGACAAAAAATTATGGTTAACCTCATCAGTTATTGAAACAGACAGCAGCTCTGTTATTGAACTTTCAGGGATGGTGGAGGTACCCCAGTTTCAACATCGCAAAGAATATGGTGGTTCAAAGCCAGATGTGAAAAACAGGATTAAAAAGAAAAATAGTAGTTATAACCCGGCGTGGAAGGTTATGATGGGTATTGCGCTCAAATATCCCAATGGTAAAATTTGGTACGCACGCCAAGCCAGTTAGTTTTGATATGTTTGAACAAATAAAAAAGGCCCCGGATTCGGGGCCCCTTTTTATTTTGTTTCTCCAATCTCATATGCTTTAAAATTCTACTGCTTGCTTTTT
>CAYNKF010000250.1:0-4297 GCA_964397705.1 uncultured Balneolaceae bacterium
TTCTGGGAATCAGTCATTAGTCGTTAGTGCTGATATTAACATTTCCATATCCGCAGTTGATAACAATGGGCAGTCCTCCACCATTTAGAGTCCCGCTGATACTTCCTTTATTTTTTGTGCCATTAAAATTGAATCCGTCATCTAAACTTGCCGATGTACCGGATATATCAAGGTCTGCAGCAATGTTTATTGGCAACGAAAGTGAAACATTACCGGCAGAAGTAGAGAAGCGTAACTGATCTTTAGCTGAATTAATGGAAGAAGAGATATTACCACCGGAAGTTTTTGCAGTAATACTGCCTTCTCCATTCTGTATGTCAATATGTCCGCCCCCGGTTTTAACCTCCAGGTTACCACCGGTGTCTTGCATTTTTATATGGCCACCGCCCGTACTCATCGTTATATTGCCAAAAACTCGGTTGGCTGTAATATGTCCGCCGCCTGTTTTAGCATTGGTGGTCCCGTCAATATCTGACAAGGTAATATGACCTCCCGAAGTTTTTAACTCTTGGGAGTTTTTCAATTGACTTGCGGTGATATGTCCTCCCGATGTTTTAGCTAAGAGTGCAACTTGCTGAGGAACTGTTATAGTCGCTTCTAGATTTATTTTTTCGGAAATGGAACTTCCGTTAGCAGTAGTAACCTCGAATTTAGCGTCAGCGTTATTAATATTTTTTTGAATGTTCAATTCTTGCGCGATAACAGCAGGATCATCAATATCACCGGTTGCACGAAGGGTTACTTTACTGTTGGCGGAACCATTACCGATGACGTTCAGATTGCCAAAATCGACTGAAAAATCCAACGAGTTTAAATTGCCGGAAGAAAATGAATCCTCATATACAAAAACACCGGAACTCACTTCTGTCCATTGCGATTCACCTACATTGTACTTTTGGTTGATGTACAACTTTTGGTCCTGAAGCTTGACGTTAAAATCATTTTGGTTGATTTTTTGAAGTTCCTGCTCGAGTTGTCGCAGCTCAACTTCTAAACTTTCCTCATTGATTTCCTTTTGTGCATGCTGCTGTATAAACTTATCCAGATTCTTGATTTCAAATTCAATTTCTTTGAGGTTTTCCAAATCTCTGATATTGCGAAGCTTGTCAAGATTTTTAAGCGATTCAAGATTTTGGAGGTCGATTACGATAGCGCTTGGTATCGAAGGAGGTGTTGGAGCTGATCGGATGTTTTTTTCTGAACTCGCTACGGAATATGTAGAAGAATCTGAAGGAGAAATAGAAGAAAGTAAATAAATGGCAATGCCGATAAAGGTGACACCGGCTAATACAATTTCCCAGGAAATATTACGCTTAATCATAGTTTTCTGGTTAAGTAATTGGATGATGCATTGTTTAACTTTAAAAGCTTACGAAAACTCCAAGGGTATTGTTGCAGAATTATTCTCACAGACTTCATTAAAATTTCTATTTTCAGAAACGGTCCATTCCAATTAAAAAAGCATGTATGGAAGTAACTAAATTTAAAGAGAAGGCAAAAGCATATCATAGTACAATGGTGGACATTCGTCGCCACCTGCATCGCCATCCGGAACTGAGTTATCAAGAGCATGAAACAACTGAATTTATAATAAATAAGCTTGATGAGCTCGGTATTCCGGCAGATCGTCCGCTTGAAACGGGATGTGTTGGAATTATTAAAGGGGGTAAACCATCATCAAAAGTTGTGGCGCTGCGCGCGGATATTGATGCCTTGCCTATTGCAGAAGAAGGGGATCATAAAAGTGGTTTTTTATCGGAGAATGAAGGGGTTGCCCATTGCTGTGGACATGATGCCCATACCGCAAATTTGTTGGGCGCCGCGCATATTCTTGCTGATGTAAGAGATGAGATAGAGGGAACAGTATTGTTGGTTTTTCAACCGGGTGAAGAAAAGCTGCCGGGCGGCGGTCGGCTTCTCTGCGAAACGGGATACCTCCAAGAGAAAGGAGTAGATGTTATTTACGGATTGCATTCCTATCCTGAATTCGAATCCGGAGAAATTGCTATAAGAGAGGGACCGTTGATGGCACGTCCCGACGAATTTAAGATTGTAGTTATTGGAAAAGGCGGACATGCGGCGTCTCCTCATCAGGCTGTAGACCCCATTTTGATGGCTTCACAGATCATAAATCAGCTCCAAACAATTGTAAGCCGAAACGTAAAACCCACGGAGCCGGCCGTAGTAACTGTAGGAAAGATACGGGGAGGATCAGCTCATAATATTATCCCTGAAAAAGTAGAGTTGTTGGGTACGGTGAGGACCTTTGCACAGGAAACGGCTGATATGATCAAAAATCGAATTGAGGCTATAGTACAAGGTGTAACAGAAGCTTCCGGCGGGCAATACACTTTCGATTTTGATTATGGCTATCCTGCCGTTACGAATACCGATTGGGCGACAGATAATTTGGTTGATGTTGGTCGAGGTATATTAGGAGATGAGAGCGTACATTTGTTGGATGAACCCATTATGGCCGGGGAAGATTTTGCCTTTTATCAGCAAGAATTTCCGGGTGCGTTTTTCTTTTTGGGAAGTGGAAGTGAAAAGGCGGATTCAAGGTACAGCTGGCATCATCCTAAATATAATATTGATGAGGATTGCTTTTTAACAGGCGCTGCTTTGATGGCATCGGTGGTTTTTAAACCAGTTCCAAAAAACAATAACTATTAAGATAAAACTTGTACTAATGAGTTATTCATTATCGTATTGGGAAAAGGACTCATTTTTGAAACCTTATGATCTGGTTATTATAGGTGCCGGTATTGTGGGGTTATCGACGGCTCTGTTTTATAAGCAACAAAATCCATCAGACAGAGTATTAGTGCTTGAACGAGGGTTTTTGCCTCAGGGGGCTAGTACGCGCAATGCCGGTTTTGCTTGCGTAGGATCAATTGGAGAACACCTGGCGGATATGGAAAAGGGATCTAAGGAAAATATTAAAAAGCGTATCAAGCGTCGCTATGAAGGGCTCCAGCTTCTAAAGAAAACGCTGGGTGAAGAGGCAATAAGCTATGATCATTGCGGGGGATTTGAGTTTTTTAGATCGGAAGAGGATTTCGAAAAAGTAGCTGCTGAAATCGACCGATTTAACAGTTGGATGGAAGAGTTGACCAATGAGAAGGAAGTCTATTCTGCTGATAAACTGGAGGGGTATCCCGTAATTAGAAATAGGCTGGAAGGGGCACTTCATCCTGGTAACATGATGGAAGCGTTGGCCGGCAAGGTAAGTGTAGCCGGTGTAGACATTAAGTGGGGGAGTAATGTTCAGAATGTGAACAGGGAAGGTGTTATCAGTATTAGTAATGGACTGAAAGTACAAGCTCACAATATAATGTTTGCTGCTAATGGATTTTTGCGAAACTTGTTACCTGATCTTGAGATAAAACCGGCGCGCGGATTTGTAATGGTTACTAATGAGCACAAGAGTCTTCCGTGGAAGGGGATTTTTCATCACGATCGGGGTTACATTTATTTTCGAAATGTTGGGAATAGATTGTTAATAGGTGGGGCTCGAAATTTAGATAAAGAAGGAGAACAGACTGATCGGTTTGGAACCAATGAAACAATTAAAGCTCATCTCCAAGAATTTGTGTCGCAGACGCTCAAGCTTGAAGAAAGTTGGACGATTGACTTTGAGTGGTCTGGTATTATGGGCTTCTCATCAACGAAAACACCCATTGTAAAACAGCTGGATCAGAATCGTTTTGTAGCCGCGGGTCTTAGTGGAATGGGGATTGCAATTGGGATGGAAGTTGGCCGAGGGGCATCGGAAATGATGACGAAAAGATGAAATCAATCTAAATAATAAAAAGGGTTGATCTTGAGATTATTTAACACTTAATTGTCTCAAAACATTGAGGCAGGTAAAATCATAATAAAGCCTACTGTTATGACCGAAGATTTAAACCAGTCAAACGAAAATTCTGATTCTGCAAAGAATTGGGAAGAGCGGGATCCGGATATTGAGCGCGAGATCACGATTGACGAATACCAGCCATATGGCACACTGACGCTTACCCTCCTATATTTTGCAATTGTTATGCTGATGTGGATTTTCATGTATTTCGTTGAGTTCGCCGGTAACGCACCTTCCATCATAGATTAGTTAAAACAAGATTATGCATATACATAAGTTTGAACAGTTCTGGATAAAGTTATCCTTTGTACTGATTGCCTTCTTTATCGCTACCGTAGTGTATGGTTTTGTAGCGATGGATTTAAAGGTAATTGGAGATCATGCAACCATTGACCCCCAAAACCTAGAAGATACGCCTTTTGGTAATCCTGGGGTTCG
>CAYNKF010000251.1:0-4297 GCA_964397705.1 uncultured Balneolaceae bacterium
CCAATCGCACAACAGGCACCATGCGTTTGATGCCAAGGCGATAGCTGGTAAACTTTTCAGACAGGTTTTCTAACACTACTACTACAAATCGGTTTATAAAATAGGTGATAATCAAAGCAATAATAATTGCCAGTATTATCCCCACGGAAATAAGATTCTCAATTTCCGATAGAGCCTTACCCGTATCTTCTCCAACTTGATTTAAATTCGAGCTTATGTCATTACGGGCAGTGTCAATTTTTATCGTATCAATCTGCGTCGTATCTATTTTTATGGGACTAATAATCACCGTGGTATCAGGCTGTTGGGCTACAGAATCTTGTTGCACAGACAGGCCAACATCGGATAACCCCAGAAGGATTATTCCCGCAAGCAGAAATATCTTTACAATTCTATACATGCCTTTATTACCCCAAGTGAATTATATTTCGTTCTTTGAGTACCCATACAATCTGCCGGTACATTAAATGATTGATAGTGTACGACTCGTTTTTTTCTACCAACATGCCACGCGATCGCAACCGATTTAGCAACAGTCTGCTTTCCTCCAGCGTTATATTCATCACCATTGCCAGCTCCTTATCCAATAACGTATCGTGTAATACAAAAGCAGCCAGCACAAACAAGACCTGTGGACTTAATTCCTCAATCATCTCTACTGACGTTACCTCAAGGGGCTGTACATAAAAATACGTTTCATCATAATCCCGGATGGATCGTATCCAGAATATCATAGCAATAGAAGGATTTCCCTCAGCCAGCTTTGTGAGCTTCTTGAAATAATCTTTCTTCAGGTGTTCCTGAGCCTCTTCTTCATGATCCTTTAGTTTTCGATAGGTGCGCGTCTGTCGTATTTGATCATCAGGTTCAAAATAAAGGGAATATCCACTGGCCTGATGCCTGCTTAAGATAATACGCTTAACCTGTTCTTCGTTTAAGGAATCGCTCTTACTGATATGAGAAAAGTACTCGCTGATCTGCAGTACTTTATTCAAAAACGACCAAGCATAACGGGAACAGCTGATCATCCAAAAAATATTACTTCGCGTCTCTGATATAAGATATGATAACTTCTCAACAGCTTTAAAGCCGTTAATATTACGGACAAAACAGTTCTGTATTGACTCCAAAACAACTACTTTACGTTTATCAGAGTCATTTATAAATGCTACCAACTCTTCGATTGTCTGAGGAGATCCCACCTCCAATACAGCTGCTATTTTATTAACGAGCTGTTCTTCTTCCCAAATGGTCTTAGTAAACTCAACAATTTCTACCTGCTCGTCCCCAAGCTCAGCATCGACCATCAAGCTTAGAAAAGATGATTTTCCACTGCCTTTTTCACCTATGATAGCAAAATTAGTGGGGAACTCATTTTGCCACTGCTCATACGCTCTTTTAAACGTAATCGTTGATTCTTGAGCAGGCTCAAAAAATCGTTTATCAGCCAGCGAATGAAAGTCGAACAAACGCCGATAGATATAGGGCAACTCTTTCATTTTCTGATCCGTCTCTGAAAGATAGGTAGCAATATCTGCCCGTTTCGACTCCTGAATCACTTGTTCCTTAAATCCCAAAAACGCTTTTAAATTGACACCATATGCTTTCAGCTTTCTCCAAACAAATCGACTCCATAACATCAACCAATCCTCAACTCGTGCCCATCGGGAATCTAAAACCGTCTGCCAATCCTTTGTTTTTTCCTTCATCGTATATTTGGCGTTCAGCAGTTGGAGCTGCTTGGAATCGCCCTCGTGCAATAGCGCTAATAATGAAGAAAAGAACTCTTTACTTCCTGCATCAATAGCATTATTGACCTTTTGCCACTTTTCATCTGCCTGACCATTCAGCTCCTGTACTTTTGATAAAATACGTTGCAGCGCTTCGCCCGCTACTTTTGTGGGATCTTCGTTCTCAGCTACATCTTCATCCCGAGCTTCAAGTGCCGAATCAAAATTGACTGATATTATATTTTTAACTTCAATAATCTCTTCCAGATTTTGAGATAAAAACTCCTCGTATTGTTGATCAAACGGTTGCAAGGGTTTCATGAATAACTCCCTGAGGGCCCGAATAACAAGTTGGCGCCATTCTACTTCTTCTTGATTCACAGAAGGCGGGTTATTGTCAAGCTCCGAATCAAAAATGAGTTGTGCTTCTTTTGGAAATTGTCCCACTTTCAGTAGCAAATCTTCAAACAGATGTTCCGTCTTATCTGATAAAATTTGTTTGTCCAACAGTTTCTGTATGGGCTGAATGAGCCGCTCATCTACAAAAGTGGTAAGTTCTTCATGCAATGACCGCAATTCTTCCGCCGTAGCTCCCTGACCAACTTTTTTAATTGCCTCCTCTAGATCTTCCGAAAGTTCGCGCAGCGGAGTTTGTAGTGACTCTTGAAAGATATCCCCAAATGCACTCTCATATTTCGAAATCTCTTCTTTAATTTCGGATCGAAGCTTTAAAAACTGAACCACATCCTCGGTTCGCTCAAAAAAGAGCTGTTGTACAAGCTTCCATTGCTCTTTTTGCGTCTGATAACGGCTGCTAATTTTTTCTGTTGTCGACTGCAGTCGTTCTTCATTAAAAAATCTACTATTCCATTCCAGGGTCCCCACCTTTTCGATGTACTCAATTATTTGAGACTGCTTATTATTGAGTACATGCTCCACTCGATTTCGCAGGTCAGCCTTTTTCTCCTCCAACTTATTCTTTTGCTCCGATACAAAAGCAGCTAAATCCAACTCCTTCTGCTCATCTGCTTTTTTAACTAAAAGATCCTCAATATCTTTGATCAGGTTTAACTGTACGCGCTCGAGGAGATGTCCCCATTCCAGAACGGAATCATTATCTACTAAATGATAGTATACTGCTTTATCTAAAGGGATTTTTTGTTCCCAATGAGGGTACGTTTTTTTCTTACCTCCCAAAATCCCCTTAAAAAACTGAATGCTTTCATACCCAAATTTTCCAAACCCGCGGGCAGTACTTTTCCCCCGCTTACCAAGTGCTACCCAGACAGAGTCATTTTGTTGAAAAGTAAATCGTTCTTCTTTTTGTTTCCATACCTCATCATCAGGAAACTCTTTACTGATCTTATCAACTGTTGACAAATACGCCGTTACAATACTCTCGCTTTCTTTATCGGAAAGGGTATTCTCAATTTTATTTAAAATGCTAGAAAACCCTTCTTTTATAACGGCTTCAGTTGCATACTTCCGTTCAACGGCTGAAAAGTATCTTAGAATCTGCTCAACATCATTGAATCGCTCCTCAATATATTGATTAAGGTGAGCCTGTAGATTTGCTTCGATCTCCTTCCGTAGCTTATCCCGAAATTCTTGACGATCCAATAGAAATACCTTCGTTAATTTAATTTTCCATAAATTGATTAAAATATGAAGAAATACAAATTATTACTTACCGTTACTTATTGCGAATCATGGCAATAATCGCTTTTTATTCTTGAGCAAATATTAGTTAATTTCGATCAAAATATTCTTCAGCATTTACAATGAAATGTAAGGTGATCGATCCCATAAAATACTTCAACGCTCCTTCAAAATGCGGACTTTTATGTTCACTGTTGGTAGTCTATCTATTTTTAAGCTTTGGGTTGTACAATCCTACCCAGGCACAAGACAATACGCTGCAAATGGTTACCACGGCCGAACGCAGCGATGGTAAAGGGCAAGTTGTTCGATTCCATCTAAAACAACCGGTTGACTCCTTTCAAGTATATCAACCTGATGTGGATCTTATACAAATGACTCTTTACCAAGAGAATATCGACACCACCGATATCGAATTACCAAATATCTCTTCGGCCTTTGATGAAATCAGCTTTTACGACATTCCGGCCGGTATTGGCATCGACATTTACATTACAGAAGGCAAGTTTTACGATGGCAAGGCGTATCATGATGGTAATAGTGATGACCTTCTGCTGGGACTTACCAAAGTGGATAAAACAGAGTTAGAGTATCTTACCAAAGATACAGAACCCATTATTTGGTCAAGTTTTACAATTACCGAAAAAAACCTACTTGAAGGAAACGGCGGTGGTGAAAGCAATTATCAAGACAACGACTACGATCAAACCAGAAAAAAGATGAAGTTTGATGTGGTCGTCATTGATCCCGGTCACGGGGGTCATGATCCGGGCTCCATCGGCCACAGAAATGTCAAAGAGAAGCATATAGTACTTGACATTGCAAAAAAAGTGGGGGGATATATCAACGAATATATGCCCAACGTCAAGGTAGTATATACTCGTGAAACCGATAAATTTATCGAACTT
>CAYNKF010000252.1:0-4268 GCA_964397705.1 uncultured Balneolaceae bacterium
TGATATCGGTTATCGACATATTGATACCGCACAAATGTATAAGAACGAGCAGGCTATAGCTGAGGTGCTAAATGTTTCGAATGTGCCTCGAGAAGATATCTTTTTAAGTACAAAAATTTGGCATACGAATCTTGAAGCTGATGACGTACTTCAATCTACAGAGGAATCCCTGCGACAGTTGGATACTCCATATGTAGATCTGCTAATGATTCATTGGCCCAACGATCAGTATGATCTACGCGCAACTATTGAATCTATGCTGGTGTTGCGTGATCAGGGGAAGGCGATGAATATTGGTGTCAGTAATTTTCCATTGCAATTGCTCAAAAAAGTAAAAGAAGAAATTCGTGCGCCAATTTTTTGTAACCAGGTTGAATTTCATCCTTTTATCGATCAGCTAGATTTACTGGATTATGCGATTGATAATGATATCATGATCACCGCATATAGTCCGTTAGCTCAGGGCAAGGTGTCGGAGAATGAAGACTTGCAGGAAATAGCTGAAAAGTATGACAAATCCCCCGCTCAAATATCTTTGCGCTGGTTGATCGAACAAGAAAACGTTGTAGCTATACCTAAAGCTTCAAGTGAGGAGCATTTGCGTGAGAATTTCGATGTGTTCGACTTTTATCTCAAAGATGAAGATTTTGAGCGTATTGATCAGCTTGAGAAATCAATGCGCCTCGTCGACCCAAGTTTTGCGCCTAATTGGGGCTAGGCTTCTTCTGAGAGTAGCATTCACATAAGATCATTCTAAGTAAGTGCCCGATGCTCCAAAAAGTGTCGGGCATTTTCTATTTAAGGAAAATGACAATAGAATTATTGCAGTTTCTATCTTTAGCAAGACATCGCCTTGGCTAATATTTTATCATCAGAGGATCTTCGAATTTGATGGTGAAAAGTTTGGCTATTTTGATCGGCAGGTTGTTCTTTGGCTTCCGCAACATCGGTATCTCCCATAATGGATTCAGCCACAAACTGTATGTCGATTTCACTTATAGTAGCATCATCCGGCAAACATGAAAGTATCCATTCGATGAATCGAACGTTATTCACGTGTTGATTGAGATCAAGATCTGTTTTTCGAACTTCAAAATCCATTGAATAGTCCACTTGATCTAAATCAGAATAACGGTTACTCGCAATTGGAAGAACGTGTTTGGTATCATCAGGTGCCATCTCGAGGATATCTTTGGGGATCCGTGCTGGGCGTCGAGTCTGGATATTCATGATAAGCCAATAACTTAGCGATCTCCCGATAATGTCTCCGTTCTGATCCATAATCAAAAAGTCACGATAGGCACGCAGTCCATCACCGCTGGAGGGCCAGGTTTTTATCGTAATTATTTCTCTCCAATCGGGAAAGCGAACCATTTGTACATGAAGCCGATGTAATACCCAGGTAAGTTCATCTTTTTGAAGATCAGTAATGTCAAACTCGAGCTCACGAGCATGATTTCCCGCTACTTCCTGCAGTAAATTACAAATAGCAGGGAGGGTTGCCTGCTGACTAAAATCGATTTCTGATGCCCGGATTTTAAAGGTCTCCTGAAAGGTTATGTCGCTCACTGTATTGCTTTTAATTCAAAAAAAAGAAGTAAACTAATCTGTTTGGTATCTGAAATAAAGCAAATCCCCGGTACTTCCAAAGCATCGGGGATATCTTCTGTAGTTTGGAGTATGTGTGCGGAATTATTTACTACGTCCTACCTGCCAAACTCTGTTTCCCCATAATTTCACATCATCGAGGATAAGATAGATGGCCGGTAAAATCACAAGTGTAACAACGGTAGAAAACGTAAGTCCCCCGACGATAGCTCGTGCCATGGGAAAGTAGGGCGGGCCATCTCCACCGATTTGTGTATTACCAAAGCAGAGTGGAACCAGACCAAGAACGGTGGTACCCGCAGTCATCAAAATAGGACGCATACGATCTTTACAGCCCTTAATAATAGCTTCAAATCTGGACAGTCCCATTTCTCGAAGCTGATGAATATGATCTATTAGAACAATCCCATTATTAACCACGATACCCATAAGAATGAGAATTCCGATCATTGCCATAAAAGAAAATGTTGTTCCGGTAATAAAGAAGAACCAGAATACTCCCACAATTCCAAAAAATATGGAGGTGATAATACTTGAGGGGAACAGAACAGATTCGAAAAGTGAAGCCATCACCAGGTATATCAAAAACATCGCCAACAGTATATTGACCATCATTTCGTCCATGGCTTCTTGATCACGCTGGAAGCTTCGGCCTTTGCTCCATCCATAGCCAGAAGGATAATTGATTTGATCTAAAACAGGGAAGATCCGTTCTTTTGCCTTGTCCATTGTTATACCGTCAAGGTTGACTGTAATTCCCATGGATGTCTGTCTATCTTCACGTTGTATTGTTCTTGGTCCTCGATCCATTTTGAAATCGGCCAAAGATGCCAGTTGAACCGACTCGCCACTTCCAACACTAACCGGCAATTGCCTTAGATCCTCAATATTCTCTCTGTCAGATTCTTGAATAGCAAGCACCACATCCGTTTCACCATGTTCGCCACGGACTCGGCGTAAGTTCATCCCACGCATGGAGTTGGAAACCAAGCTGGCTACTTGTTGTGAAGAAACGCCCATAGCGCGCGCTCGTTCTCGATTTACTTGTACCTGAACTTCTTCGGTTCCGGTCTCGGCCTCTGATCGAACATCGGCAAGCCCTGGAACATCTTGTAGACGTCGCTCAACCTCTTCAGCAAGATCTGTAAGTACTTCGGTAGATTCTCCAATTACAAAAACACGCAGTTGTTCACCGCCGGTACGGTCTTGGTATTCAAATGAAGGTTCGCCGATGGCAAGTTTAGGCATTTGCTGTTCAATTTCTTTTTTGATGATGGTAACATCTTTTTGAGCGTCGTCTTCATCTGTCAAGAGAATGGTTGAAGTTGCCGAACCGGTTTCGAAATATGAATATACAGCATCAATTTCGAGCTTCTCTTTATTGGCATAGAGAAATTCTTCAACACGGGTTACGGATTCTTCAACCGTTTCAAGGGTATAGGTATCATTGAGATGGTAATGTAATCGAAGTTCTCGCGATTCTGAGCCTCCGAACATCTCTACATTAACGGTGTTCATCGGTATGGCAACGCTTAACAGGGTACCCATTATAAGAGCCACTGACAAGTATCTGCGTTTTAGTAACCAGCTAAGCATGCCACCATACCAACTTTGCAGACGGTCAACCCAATCGGTCTGTTTTTTCTTTTCAGGAGGGGCAATTTTGGAAGTCAAAAGAGGAATAACAGTGAGCGAAATTAAGAGGGAAGCTGCAAGTGCCAAAATAATGGTTATAGCAACATGATAGAGCTGAATAGCAATCATTGAATCTTCACTAATGATATTAGGCAAGAATACAATAATTGTTGTTAATGTACCTGCAGTAACGGCCATCCCAACTTGTTTAACACCGCGTTTAGTGGCTTTGATCTTATCATCCATCATATTTTGGTTGCGATGGATATTTTCAGTCACCACTACTGCATTGTCAACCAACATACCCACCGCGAGCATTAATCCCATCATGGAAAGGATATTGAGAGAAAGCTCCATGAAGTACAGTAGGCCAAGAGTAACAATCAACGAAAAGGGGACAGCCAGCGCTACAATCAGCGTCGTACTTATGCGCCGTAAAAACAGGTAGAGTATAATGATAGAGAATAGGGCACCCAACAGCCCGGCCTTCAAAAGTTCTGTTAACGAACTGATGATCCCGGTAGCTTGGTTATGCATCTCAAAAATATTGATACCTCGCATTTCGGGCAGCTTGTTTACTTCGTCAATTTCTGCAATCACCCGATCGCCAACCGCCACGGTGTTGGCACCTGATTCTTTAAAAATATCCAATCCAATGGCATATTTTTGATCGAGATGCCGACCGTAATCGCGTTCCGGGCTTCCATAACCAACAGTAGCAATATCTCTTAGTTTTAGATTATCTGGACCTACCACAAGATTGGCGAATTCTGCCGGGTCAGTAATTTCTCCGGTTGGTCGCACCATATATCGTTTTCCGGCATCTTGAATTTTTCCTGCCGTTACTGAAAAGTTGCTTTGCCGCAGCGTCTGGGCCAGCTCATTAATGTTTATGTTGTGGGATTTGAGTCGTTCAGGGATCAACTCAATTCTGATCTGTTTTTTTTCTACCCCATACAGATCTACCTTCGCTACGCCCTGTATTCGCTCAATACGTTGTTTAAGATTACGATCAAGCAACTCAT
>CAYNKF010000253.1:0-4265 GCA_964397705.1 uncultured Balneolaceae bacterium
TTTTTAGTTAATTTTTCTATAAAAGGTTCTACATTTTATAACGGAAAAATTCTACCTGTGGCACTCGAAGATCCCGAATAAAACCAAATGGACTCTTAAGCAATATTTTCTACCTTTAATCCTTTAATTTCAATTATTTAGTACTCAAGGATCGTGAAAAAACATTTAATAGTATTACTAACTATTGCACTCGGTATTACCCTAACCAATAACACAGTAAAAGCGCAATCAATCGAACTATTAGGCAGCAGCACCTTAAATGGTGCTATGAATGGAGTACTGCTCGGTGGAGCGACCATGGCGCTTCAAAATTCTAATGATTATAGACCTGTTGAAGTAGGGCTTGGTGCAGGAACCCTATATGGGATTGGCATAGGTGCATATGATATGTCCCAAATAGGTAAAGGTGAACAGTTTTATATATCCGGCACCTTTAATGACGGCACTAATCGATCAATACTCGTATTGCTCGATACCATTTATGGAGCTGTCGGCGGGATGCTGGTTGGATCCTCGGTTACGTTAATTATGCAAGAAAGAATTGAAAAAGGTTTGCAATATGGTGCAGGTGCCGGAGCATGGCTGGGTATGGGATTCGGACTAATCGATGCTTTTATGCTTGCTGAAAAGCCTGCTAATCTTCAAGCTTCTAACATTTCTTCAGAGCAACAATCTGTCAATGGACTTATAACCTATAGTAATACTAACCAATCGATACAAGTTGGTATGGTGAATCCCGAATTTATCGAACAGAAACAGCTTTCCAGCAAGCGTTACAGCACTAGGTACGCACCTTCATTAAATCTTCTTGAACTGAAGGTAAACCTTTAATCCTCATCTACTTCTTCATCATAATCATCAGGAGTATCGAACTGGGCACCTTCTTCAGGTTCTTTTGCCAAAGCTAGATATCGGATAAGCTCTTTTACGGTATTAGAATGCCCGGAAAGTGAAGGATGTAACCCATCACTCAAATAATTCCACGCAGCTGGTCCAGGCTCTTCCTCTTCCTGATCCTCAACGCTATCATCTTTATCTTTCATCCGTTCTCCAAGAGGATCAATAATATATCCTTTTTTGCCGGTAAGTATTTCACGATACTGACTTAAATCGTCCTCGAACAGATCAAAATGAAAAAGTCTCATTTCCTGCTGCATTTCTGTAATAACCGGAGGCGGAGTTAACCAGATTAACGGATTATCCGTCACCTCATTAACCACATTTTCGATCGTATTTAGATTTTCCCAGAAATCGGCTAATGGTACTAATGTTCGATCCGGTGAAACGTGCAAGCGCTGCGCATCAAACGTGCCCAAAGCCACAATAACCCAGTCCGGATCATGATCTAATACATCACGGTTGAGTCGTTTGAGTGCATCAGTCGACGTGTTGTAGGATACTCCACTATTCACGAAGGTTAAATCTGCATCTTCGAGGCCAATCTCCAATACATGCTGGAAGATGTTAAACCAGCTTTGCAGATCATCAGTCAGTGAGTCTCCAATAGCAACGATGGTATCTCCCTGTTCAAAAGGAAGTTCTTCAATCCACTCTGCTACTTCACCATCTTCCAATAACTCAATTGCAGCTTCTTTGGCATTAGAAGAAAACCGATCGCGAAGCTCTTTGAGCTCCTCTTTTTCTAATCCCATCAACCCAGCCATAGCTTCTTCATTTTTAATACCGGGAAGCAACGGATATCGCTTTTCCAAGTTTAAAAATTGTAATAAATAATTTTCTAAAACTTCTTTCTCTTCTTTACTTGCTTTATGCTCACTCATAAAAATTTGTGATCTCAAAAATTACATTTCTAATTTTCTAATAAATCCTGAACCAACCTTGGAGTACCTTTTGCTGCACGCTCTTGAACATGCTCCCATCCTTTAAATGTTCTAAGTTCGGGAGTAGCCGGATCAATAATATATTTTGGGATATTTTGTTCTGCTAAATCAACCAACCCCGCTGCAGGATATACAACCAGGGAGGTTCCAATCACGATTAATATATCAGCCTCAGGTACGATATTCGCGGCTTTTTGCATGTTTGGAACCGGTTCTCCAAACCAAACAACATGCGGCCTTAACTGTGCTCCATCATCAGCTGTATCTCCAATTTCAATAGTATCACCACCGATATCATATATCAGTGATGGATCTTCGTCGCTGCGGACCTTCGAAAGCTCGCCGTGTAAATGTATCACGTCCGTAGATCCAGCACGTTCATGCAAATCATCCACGTTTTGCGTGATGATCGTTACATCATACTGCTCTTCTAAATTTGCCAGTGCTTGATGGCCGGTATTGGGATCTACCGAATGTAATTGTTTACGGCGCTCATTATAAAATTTTAAAACAAGCTCTTTATCTCGTTGCCAAGCCTGTGGTGTAGCTACTTCTTGAATATCATGACCTTCCCAAAGGCCATCAGAGTCACGGAAGGTTTTTAATCCGCTATCTGCACTCATGCCAGCACCGGTTAAAACTACAACCTTCTCCATAGCGATTGAGTTAGATTGGCAGAAGGCTTATTGACTATGAGCCTGCTGTGGTAAAATCGATTCCAACCAAGAACTTGACTCTTCATAATTCTCAACAACACTAGGAGTTTTTTCGTTAGTAAAAGACGCCACCATTCGTTCTACATCTGTTTTAAGAACAGTTATAGCATTATTAATCAAGTCTTTGTTGAAACCTTTGTCAGCAAGACGTAATGTAAACTCAAGAGATATTACACGACTTAATATTTTTCCCAGTTCAACTAATCGATCTTGCGCCAAGGTGTGATCAATTTTGAAGTCCAACAAATCAGAAAAATAGTCAGACGCACGTTTTGTAAGCTTGAATTCACTCAAAAACGTATGGAGATTTTTGAGCTTCAGCTTTCGCATATTTTTCAGTACCGATTCTGAAATTTGCTGATAAAGAATATCATTTGATCCTTCAAATATCTGGAACGGTCGGCTGTCAATAAGTGCTCGTCCGGCAATGTGATCCAATCGATACCCTTTGGCTCCGGTTAATTGTAATAAAGATTGTGATGCCTGCTGCATTAGATCCGTAGTATAGGTCTTAATTGCATTAGCCGTAAGATCCATATTCGATACATCTTTGGTAAGCGGTACATTTGAACTAGTAAATGCACACATTGCAGAACAGACCGTAAATGAAGATTGTAACCTGTTTAATCGCTTCTTTACCTGATCATAATTAAACAAACTTTGTCCGCCAACATAGCGCTCTTTACAATGCGTAACGGCTTCATCAAGTAATCGCTTCAAAAATCCAATACCCATTCCTGGAAATTGCAAACGACTTCGATGCAATACATCCAACATCATCTTAATGCCGATAGACTTGGGCTGTAATTTATACTCTTCGGGTACCGTAATATTGATTTTGTTTCTTCCATACGGCAACATATACAAACCTAAATTTTTGTAATACTCTTCGACTTCTATGCCACCACGTTTACTATCATGGATAAAGAATCCAATATCACGACCTAAATCGCCACTACTATTTTCTTTACGAGCCGTAATCAACCAAAAATCTGCAGCACCTGTTAAGCCAGCCCAATGTTTGGTTCCACTAACCTGAAAAGCATCGCCTTTATCTGAGTTTACCTTCTTGAAAGAGGTTTCCATGTGCAAAGCATCGGAACCAAAGTCCGGCTCTGTAATCATCAACCCACCCATATTATTTTCATACAAAAATCGGTCAAATATGGATTGTTTAACCTCTTCACGTCCGTAGTTAGCCACTGGTTGTAGAAAAAGTGCTCCATTAATGCCCATCATTAATGAAAGAGGAAGCGACTCATACGAACTGGCTTCCAACATTGCCATTGCCTCATGCGTTTCTGCTCCTCGCCCCCCATATTCTTCTGGGATAAAAACACTTAGGGGTTTGCAATCCATTACTTGATTAAATATTTCATCAGGCAAACCACGAGTTAAGCTTAACTCGTCAATATCACTTTTTACATTAAAGAGGCTGTGTAACTTATTTTTGTATTGATTGATAAAGTCAGAAAAATTCATAACCGCTAACAAATTTTGAAAAATTTAAAACACCTGTATCCTTTGAAACAAAATATCCTTACCAACCTTTAATATACCTAATTATATACCGCGGTAAAAACATATCAGGGGACTTATTCATTCATTTTGCACTCTCATTAAAACGTTTGTCAACAAAAAAAGGTGACCCCGAAGAAGGATCACCTTAGCATAAAAAAAAGAGAGCGGGCGGGGACCTACGCTTCCT
>CAYNKF010000254.1:0-4258 GCA_964397705.1 uncultured Balneolaceae bacterium
CCTGGCACCGTTTTCGCTCTTGCCCAATCATCCTTTATTGATGGCCCGATTTGGAATTCAAGCCCTTCAATCAGCCAAGAGTTATACCAATAGATACAAGTCCACCCAAACGCGTGCACTCTTTGCCGGTTTGGCGGCTCACGGCATTATGCCTTTTGATGCAACCGCCACTGCAGCTATTGGACTGGTGCTGGGCATGGCCGCTCATACCGTTGGATGGCCCTACCCCAAAGGCGGATCACATGCTATTACGAAAGCAATGGCATCACATTTTAAATCGCTCGGCGGTACAATTGAAACAGGAACAGAAATCACTTCTATTGGTGATATTCCCGCATCAAAAACAATATTATTTAACAATACTCCTCGGCAAATTATTGATATTGCAGACAAAAAGATCCCAGAATCATATACCAAAAAACTGCAGCGCTATGAGTACGGCCAAGGTGTTTTTAAAATTGATTGGACACTTAGTGATCCCATACCGTGGAAAGACGAGCTTTGTCAAAAAGCAGGAACTGTTCACGTTGGCGGGACGTTCGAAGAAATTGCAACATCCGAAAAACAATCAGCGAAAGGACGACACCCGGAAAATCCCTATGTATTAGTTGCACAACAAAGCTTGGGCGATGACAGTCGAGCCCCGGGAAATCAGCATACCGGATGGGCATATTGTCACGTTCCCAATGGGTCAACCAAAGATATGACAGAGCCCATTATTCGTCAGATTGAGCGCTTTGCCCCGGGTTTCCGAGATTGCATCATGGAGACACATACCATGCATGCGAAAGATATGCAGGCTTATAATCCTAATTATATTGGTGGTGACATTAATGGTGGACGTGCTGACATTACCCAACTTTTCACGCGTCCGGCGGGACTATTTGATCCCTATCATATCCCAAAAACCAATATGTATATCGCTTCATCTTCCACTCCACCCGGAGGCGGCGTACATGGCATGTGTGGCTATCATGCGGCGGAATCGGTACTTCGAAATTCTTTTTAGCATTATTTGAACCGGCAAAATTTTCTAGATTTCTCGATATCCCATTTCAACCTCATCTTTCCGCAGCTTATTCGCCCACTGATGTGCCAAGCGTGTAGTCTTTGGAAGCTTATATTTTGTCAATGATTGCATCACAATTTTATAAGCATTGCCAAAGGAACACTTATGTCCCGGCGATATATAAATTGGATTCACATTCCTTCTGCTTCGCAATGCCATGCCAATTTTCTCATCTCCATCTATAAGATCTGCTTTATCTCCCTTTTCGATTCCTAGTTCACCATAACTACCCGTTAATACATTTTTAGCACAGCCAATAGTGGGATGATCAACCTCAATTCCAAAATGAGTAGCAATACCCATTCGTCGAGGATGCGCAATGCCGTGTCCATCTAAGAGGAGTACATCAGGTTTTTGTTTTAACTGATTCCATGCTTTAATTAGCACGGGCATTTCCCGAAAGGCCAGCAATCCGGGGATATATGGAAATGAGGTTTTATCCGAAGCCAACGATCGCGCTACGGAGGTTAAAGTATCCAATTCCAGTATTATAATAGCTGCATGCAGCAGATTCGATCCTCGATCAAAAGAAATATCCGCACCGGCTATATATTTGGGAATTTCAGGCAACGGTTGCAATAAGATCTTTTTCCGTAATTCCTGCTGAAGTTCTTTTGCTCTTTGAGGATTAATCGATTTGTAATAATCCAGTTTATTTATCTGCATCGGGAATCAAACTTTTCGAAATAATTTGTTATTTATCACAGAACTAAATATTGGCAGATCAACTAATCAATACAATGGACAATAAGAAATTCCGTAAACACGCCCACCAGCTCGTCGACTGGATGGCCGATTACTTTGAAGAGGTCGAAGATTATCCCGTAAAGCCAGATGTACAGCCCGGCGATATTTTAAAACAACTACCGGATGAAGCCCCGCTCCAGGGAGAATCATTCGAAGCTATGTTTAATGATTTTAAAGATACTATCGTGCCCGGAATGACACATTGGGAAAGTCCCAATTTTATGGGATACTTTCCGGCAAATAAAAGTTACCCCTCAGTACTAGCCGAAATGTTAACAGCCACCCTTGGCGCCCAGTGTATGAGCTGGCTTACCTCTCCCGCAGCTACTGAACTTGAGGAACAGGTAATGGAATGGCTGCGCCAAGCCATAGCATTGCCAAAACCGTTTACCGGAGTTATTCAGGGTACCGCTTCTACCTCTACCCTCTGTGCTCTGCTGATGGCACGGGAGCAGGTTACGGATTTTGAGGTTAACGAAAATGGTTTTCCAAATGACGATACGTTTACCGTGTATTGCTCATCAGAAACACATTCTTCCATTGAAAAGGATGTTAAAATTGCCGGATTCGGGCGACAAAATTTGCGTAAGATTGAAGTGGATGATGATTATGCCATGAATCCAAAGGCCTTGGAAGAAACAATACGCAAAGATCTCAAAGAAGGATTAAAACCCACCGCCGTAATTGCCACAACAGGAACTACGGGGTCAACAGCTATTGATCCGCTCAAAGAGATCGGTCAAATCTGCTCAAAGTATGAGATCTTTTTGCATGTAGATGCCGCATACGCCGGCACGGCTCTCTTGTTACCCGAACTGCGTTGGATGAATGAAGGAATTGAGCATGCCGATTCCTTCGTTTTTAATCCCCATAAGTGGATGTTTACCAACTTTGACTGCTCAGCTTTTTATGTTCGGGATGAAGCCTTGTTGGTTCGTACCTTTGAGATTATGCCTGAATATCTTAAAACGCCTGAAGATGAGCGTGTCAAAAACTATCGCGACTGGGGCATTCCGCTTGGCCGCAGGTTCCGAGCACTAAAACTGTGGTTTGTGTTGCGCAGCTTTGGCCTTGACGGGTTGCAGGAGAAAATTCGTCACCATATCTCTCTGGCTAATGCATTACAGGAAGAAATGAGACAGAATGAGGATTTTGAACTTATGGCACCCGTTCCACTGAATACAATCTGTTTCCGTTTTCATCCCAGTTATATTGATGATGAGAAAAAACTCAATGAGCTCAACCAAAAACTCCTTGAAAAAATACAGCAAAGTGGGAAGCTGTTTTTAACACACACCAAACTGGATGGAAAATATACTATTCGCATTGTCTTGGGAAATACCAATCTTGAAAAGCGACATGTGGATAGGGCGTGGAAGTTAATCCGAGAATTAGCCCAAAATATGATGGCGTAATTATTTTTCCACAGAGAACTACGTTAAGGTATACAGAGTTGCTAAATTATTGTAATAATAACTTCATGTAATGCTGAACTTATTTCAGCATCTGTGAAAAATGGTCCATACATCCTGTAATGAGTTCAGGATGACACAGGGTTCTTAATTTTTTTTAGATTTTTCTTGATAGATGAATTTGTTTCTAAACAATTTGCTGTAAATATTACACCTGAAAATTTAAGTTCTTAATTATAAAAACTATCCCATTATGGAATTATCTGATATCAAAGCATTGGTAACGGGCGGAAGTTCGGGCATTGGAAAGGCAACGGCTAAGGCAATTATTGAAGCCGGCGGAAAAGCGGTAATCGCTGCTCGTGGAATGGACAAGCTGGAATCAGCGGCCGATGAAATTGGTGCTATTCCTGTGCAATGTGATGTGCGGGAAGAAAATGAAGTTATTAATATGGTAAACGAAACCATAGATCAACTGGATGGTTTTAATGTGCTCATCAACAATGCCGGTTACGGGCAGTTTTCTAAACTTACAGATCTTTCTGAAAAAGCCTTAAAAAGCGTACTGCAAGTTAATACTGTTGGTGCCATGATGGTGGGACGCGAATGTGCCAAGCACTTTGTAGAGCAAGATTATGGAAATATCATCAACGTTCCGTCCAAGGGGGCTAAACAACCCTTGTGAGCCGCAGATGGACGCTGATAAAATCAGGATTAAAAACCTCAGTTCATGGGGGTTAAACAGAAGAGCAAAGACATTATGTTTGAAAAACAATCGGCTATGGTTTCATCTGCGAACATCTGCGTGTATCAGCAGCTATAGCTTGAGTTTATCCCAGTGTCGCCGTGACTCTGTGTGAGGCAGAATGTTTCAGTGATTTCAGTGTTTTCAGTGTTTTCAGTGGACTGGGCCTGGAGATTGACCCGAATGTATCCGTGGCTCATAAAGGATCAAACTGAATGTGCGGTATTGCCGGTATTCTCAATTTTGATGGCGTAACCCCCGCAACCGAAACCACGGTGGCGCGGA
>CAYNKF010000255.1:0-4255 GCA_964397705.1 uncultured Balneolaceae bacterium
GGAATCCCCGGTTGAGCCGGGTGTACTTTGGACCGGTGCCGACGACGGACTCATCCACATCAGTCGCGATAATGGCGACAGCTGGACCGAGATCACGCCCGAAGGGATGCCCGAAGCGATGGCCAGCATCATTGATCCATCCCCGCACGATCCGGCCACGGCTTATTTAGCCGCAACGCGCTATAAGTTTGATGATTTCCAGCCGATGCTTTACAAAACCGATGACTATGGGAAAAGCTGGACTAAAATCACAACCGGTATTCCTGAAAAAGATTTCACCCGCGTCATTCGCGAGGATCCCAATAAAGAAGGTCTCCTTTACGCGGGAACCGAAACAGGCGTATACGTTTCCTTTAATGATGGAGCACTCTGGCAACCACTTCAACTAAATCTGCCTGCGGTACCCATCACGGATTTAACGGTCCATAAACGCGACAAAGATCTGGTAGTAGCCACGCAGGGACGCTCTTTCTGGGTGCTTGATGATCTTTCCATGCTACATCAGCTGGGAGATCAGGTCACCCAATCCGACTATTACCTCTACCAACCGGAAACGACCTACTTGTTTGGCAACCATACCGAACCCGATCCCGGCCAAACGCTGGGCGAAAATCCCGAAGATGGTGTCGTGGTACACTACAATCTCGACAGTGAAATCTCAGATCAGGAAGTACAGCTGCAATTTGCAGAATCCAATGGGGATGTCATACGCACCTTTTCCAATAAAGAAGACCTGGACGGCAAAGAGGTAAAAGAATCAGAGGAATTTCATGAAAAAGAACATGATGTCCCCTCCGATGTGCTGACCACCAAGCAGGGCCAAAATACATTTGTATGGAATATGCGATATTCCGGGGCTGCCGACCTGGAGGGGCGACAGATCCTGTGGGCCGGTTCTACGCGTGGTCCAACAGCCGTTCCCGGCACCTACCAAGTGCGGCTAATTGTTGATGGTCAAACAATTATGAGTCAGGACTTCCAAATCACCAAAGATCCACGCATTGATGTTACGCAGGATGATTTTGAAGCGCAGTTCGACCTGCACCAAACCATCATCAGCAAGCTGGACACTACGCATAAAACCATCAATCGCATTCGTGAAATACGGGAGGAGCTTAACGGTATCAAAGCAGATAACCCTAAGAATGAAGAGCTAAAAGAACGGGTTGAATCCATGCTAACCACGCTTTCTGATGCCGAAGGCGAGCTTATGCAAACCAAAGCTGAGTCATTTCAGGATGTACTCAACTACCCCATTAAGCTTAACAACAAGCTGGCTTCGTTAGCCAATACCGTAGGTACCGGAGATGGACGACCTACCGAACAGCAATATGCCGTTTATGAGGATCTGGCTTCGAAAGTAGATGCGCAGTTCGAACGTATAGAACCCATTTTACGTGGCGATGCTTCGAAATTGATTCAGGAAATGGATCAAGAAACCATTCCCATCGAAAACTAACCTTATAAACATAGGGTACTCTAAAAATAGCCCCAGGATTGTATCCGGGGCTATTTTTATATAACTGAAAAGTTACACATAATGAATTTTTGAATTAAGCTGATGCCTTGCTAAGAGTAGAAATTCAGTTTTATCAATGTATAACCCTTTTGTTGTCCCACTTTCATACTAATGATAGTTGTTGATTTCAGATCCTGAAATGAGTTCAGGATGACATCAGGTTACTAGTTACTCTTCCCATCCTATTCATCTCCGATCGGCAGTTTTACCGAGCTGCGCATATGCAAATCGCGCTGGGGAAACGGAATTACGATGTTGTATTTGCGGAAAGTGCGTACGATCGCCTGGTTGAGTTCATTGCGAATCTTGGGATAGTCTTTAACATTGGGTATCCAAGAGCGCAGCTGCATATTCCAGGAGGAATCTCCAAACTCTATCAGGTGTACCTCAGGCTCAGGATTTTTCATCACGCTGTTATTATTAACGGCCACCTCTTTGAGCGCTTTTAATACCGTATCCAAATCGGAGTCATAGGATACGCCCACATTGACATCCAGCCGATATGTGGGATCGCCATGTGAATAATTGATTACATCTTTGGATACGAACTCTGAGTTAGGAACTACAATCGAAATATTATTAACGGTCCGTACCATGGTCGCTCGAATATTAATTTCAACAATATCACCTTCAATTTGATTAACCATCACCCGGTCGCCTACGCTAATGGGCCGCTCAAAAAGAATAATTAATCCTGAAATAAAATTTGAGGTCACATTCTGCAGACCAAAACCAATCCCCACAGAAAGAAGCCCAAATATAACCGTAAGACTGCTTAGGTTAATCCCTACAAAGTTAAAGGAAATCAGTACCCCAATAGTGATGATGATATATTGTGTAATTCGGGAAAGGGTATAGCTCGTGCCTTCATCAACATTGAACCGCTTAAATATTTTACGATTTATTGCTCGACGAACAAAGATTCCCGCGAAGATAAAAAAGGTGAGAAGCAGGAAAAATATCAGAATAGAAGCTGTTGTTACCGGCACTTCACTAACAGTAAACAGCTGAATATTTAAGATCTCTCGGATGTAACTAAATATTTCTTCCCAACTCATAATGACAAATAATTTATTGAAAGATAAAAAAGGGAGCCCGTCAATGACCAACAGACTCCCTAATTAATATAGAACGAAAATTGATTAATAAGCAGCGTATCCGCTATTTATTTGTGAGGTCACTTTCGCGGATAATATAATCCCACAGCTTTTCCCCATCTGAGTCATAGGTTTCAAGAATCAACCGTCGATTATCTTCTTTTCCTTTAACACGCATCATCCCAAAATTTTGATCTTCATAAACCAACGTTCCGTCCACGCGCTGGGGATTATCATATTCTTTAGATTCATCTACATTTCCATAGGTCCCACTGCTTAACGGTGAGGACGTGAACTCATAAATGGGATACGAATCCTCACGATCCGTTTTTAACAGTTCGGTAAAGTGACGATCACCCGAAAGGAACAACACCCCCGGAATATCGTGCTCATCCAAAAAGCCCATGAGCTGCTCATACTCTTCTCCATAGGCAAACAGCGATTCATGGTTATTCATCTTATTGGTCGCCTGATTCCCAACCACGATAATCTTAAAGGTCGCATTACTGTTCACCAGGCTATCCATAAGCCACTGCAGCTGTGCTTCGCCAAAGAAATCCTTGCCGTCTTTGTTAAGCCGATTCGGTGCCCGGTGGTACCGGTCGTCCATCAGAAAAAATTCAACATCACTGTATTTATATTTCGTGAATACCCCATCCGTTTCGCCGGTTCCATATCCGGGATTTACCCAATAGCGCTTGAAGATATCCAGCGCTTCTTGACGCATGCGGTAGGAGCGATCCGAGTTATTGGGTCCATAGTCATGATCATCCCAGGTTGCCAGGTTAATCGCATTGGCCAACAGCGGCTGCATCTCCGGGGTATTGCGCGCATCCTGGTAGCGATAATCCATCCGTTTCTTGGAATAAAAATCGGGCTCCCGGTAATAGACATTATCTCCCAGCCAGAGCATCATATCCGGATCTTGTTTATGGATATGCGTTAATATCTCCGTTCCCCTTCCGTAGGGCGTTCCCGGACGATCATACTGACTATCATTTATAAAGAGACAGGATCCCATAGCCACAGAAAAATCCGGTGCCGGCTTACGCCACTGCCATAGCTGCTGAGTTGTAAACTCTGTTTTATACGGTAAATCAACCTTTTTGCCGTCAATCATCAACTCATATCGATAGGTCGTACCGTAATCCAAATCCGTGAGCTTAATTTGAGCAGTATTCGACGACAGCGCCATGGTCGAGCTATTGAATACCTGTTTAGGAGCTTTCTTTTTGCCCTTCTTCCAGTAGGTCAGCTCAAATGGAGCCGGTTTTGTCGTCTGTATCCACAGATTCGCTTCCTGCATTTCTACATAGCCCAGCATGGGGCCGGCTTCTAGCCGAGCTTGCTGTTGAGCCTGTGCCGAATGAGCTACTATGAGCAACAGTACTATTAATATCGATCGCAAAATTTTGGGTGAATTATTCATACCTCTATCTTGGTTTGTGATTAAAAAGCCTCTCCACATGAGAAACAGTATATACGCCATTAACTTTCGTTTTACCGTTGAATATACTTGATGATTGCACTATTTTCATCATCTCTTAATTCAGAAGTATCTTAACTTAATAAAAAACTATGCGCATCATCATTTTCGGTCCTCCCGGAGCCGGCAAGGGAACACAGGCTAAACTCATCA
>CAYNKF010000256.1:0-4243 GCA_964397705.1 uncultured Balneolaceae bacterium
AATAAAGAAGTTCATCCTGCAACCGCTATACATGGAACGGTAAAACTACCTCCCGATAAATCAATTTCGCACCGATCGGTGATGTTTGCCTCGCTGCATAAAGGCAGATCGGTCATTCACAATTTTTCTTCTGCCGCCGATCCTCACAGTACTATCGCATGTATGCGTGGGTTGGGTGTGAACATCCATGAGGATGAAAATACGGTAGAAGTAGAAGGTGTGGGCAGAGAGGGACTAAAGGCACCAGAAGGAGAATTAGACTGCGGAAACTCAGGCACCACTATACGTTTGTTGAGCGGTATCATTGCAGGGGCAGGGGTCTCGGCGCGTCTTATTGGGGATGAATCACTGTCAGCCCGAACAATGAAACGAATTATTGATCCGCTTACTGAAATGGGAGCAGAAATCATTGCCCGGGAAGATGATTTCGCGCCGTTAGAAATTAGTCGACCAGGGCCAGTGAAGCCGCTGTATTTTCCGCTACCTATTCCCAGTGCTCAACTAAAGTCATGTATTTTGTTGGCTGGTCTGTTTGGCGATGAACCGACCGAGGTGATAGAAACGCTTCCGAGCCGTGATCACACCGAGCGATTGTTGAAACTTTCCATTACAGAAAAGGGTGAGGAGAAGCATATTTATTCCTCGAAGACCGATGCAATTCCTGAGCAATCGTATCGTATTCCAAATGATTTTTCCGCAGCAGCCTTTTGGTTAGTAGCAGGAGCTATTCATCCCAATGCTGAAATTACGCTACCTAATGTAGGGATGAATCCCACTCGTTTTGCGGCATTGCATATCCTAAAGAAAATGGGAGCTGATATCACATTGAAAAATGAACACAAAGAAGGGGCGGAGCCTGTAGCAGATTTGATAGTTCACAGCTCTGACTTACAGGCGATTGAAATCACTGAGGAGGTTGTTCCCAACTGCATTGATGAAATACCAATTCTGATGATAGCTATGCTTTTTGCCAATGGTGTTTCTCGTATATCCGGAGCGGAAGAATTGCGTCATAAAGAAACGGATCGGTTGGCAGCAATGGCTGAGGTGCTAAAAAAAGCAGGGGCTGATTTTACTGAGTATAAAGATGGATTTGAGATTACAGGACAGCCTGATTTTGTACCGGAACCGGCATCATATAAAAGCTTCCATGATCACCGCATTGCCATGTCGGCCGCTATATTGAGCATGATGGGAGAACGTTCATCCCAAATACAGCATGCCGAATGTACTGCCATTTCTTACCCATCATTCTGGGATGATCTGTCACTTCTGACGAATTGATTGCCCAATCCGCAAATCTGACAATTCACTCTTGCTGATGACGTAATAATGCCAATACGTCATAAAAGTATCCCACCTTTACAGCTTGGCATTGTGATTGCTCATATAAAAGTGAATTTGAAACAAATGGGTAAATCCATGAATGACTTTACAGTTGATATTGAACGACAGTTGAACAAGCTGGGGAAGGATATACAGAATTTTGTTGAACGTATTGTGCCTCTTGAAGATAGAGGGCAGGATTTTGCCCCGGCTTGTGATATTGTGGAAAGTGATGAAACCTATGCGATAAAACTGGATTTGCCTGGTTTATCAAAAAAAGAAATTAATATTGCTCTTAAAGAGCATGTTTTAACTGTGAAAGGCGAACGGGCTGAAGAATTAGATGAATCTGAGGTCTATCGTCGTCAGGAACGCTCAGCGGGTGTATTCTCGCGTTCGTTTGCGTTGCCTGAAAATGTGAATACTGCTGAAATTGATGCGGTATTTCGCAAGGGGGTATTAACAATTACAATGCCCAAATCGGATGTTCTCAACGATGCAGAATCTATTCCGATTAAGTAACAAATAACGTGTCATGCTGAACTTGTTTTCAGCATCTGCACTGTAAAATTATTTACTGCTAAATAGGTCCCGAAACAAGTTCGGGATGACATGAGACACAAGAAATTGCACAAAGAATTAAACAAACAACAAAAAATCATAAACTACTATTATGGGAAAGATTATAGGAATTGACTTAGGTACAACCAACTCCTGCGTTGCCGTAATGGAGGGCAATGAGCCTACTGTTATTCAAAACTCAGAAGGCGGCCGAACAACCCCATCGGTTGTGGCATTCTCCAAAGACGGTGAACGTTTAGTTGGTGCGCCTGCAAAACGACAAGCTATTACGAACCCCGAAAAAACGATCTCTTCAATTAAACGCTTCATGGGCCGTTTCTATGACGAAGTGGAAGAAGAAGCCAAGCAAGCTTCTTATGAGATTGTAAAAGGTGAAAACAATACGGCCCGCGTTCAGATTGAAGATCGCAAATATGCGCCGCAGGAAATTTCTGCTATGGTGCTTCAAAAGATGAAGCAAACTGCAGAAGAATATCTTGGTGAAGATGTCTCTGAAGCGGTTATTACCGTTCCGGCATATTTTAACGATGCGCAGCGAAAAGCTACGCAGGAAGCAGGTGAAATTGCCGGTTTAGATGTAAAACGAATTATTAATGAGCCGACCGCTGCTTCGCTGGCTTATGGTCTTGATAAGAAAGATGAAGACATGACCATAGCTGTTTACGACTTGGGTGGAGGTACATTTGATATCTCCATTCTTGAGCTAGGTGACGGTGTATTTGAAGTGAAGTCCACAAGTGGTGATACTCACTTGGGTGGCGACGACTTCGATTCTCGTTTGATTGACCATCTTGCCAAGGAGTTTAAGAAAGACGAAGGCATTGATCTTCGTGAAGATCCGATGGCGATGCAGCGACTGAAAGATGCTGCTGAAAAAGCCAAGGTTGAGTTGTCAAGTTCACAGAAAACGAATGTGAACCTGCCATTTATTACGGCTACAGATTCTGGACCAAAGCACTTGAATATTGATATCAGTCGTTCTCAGTTTGAGAAAATGATTGATGACTTAGTGCAGAAGACACTTGATCCTTGCCAGAAGGTTCTGAACGATGCGGATCTTTCGAAAAATGATATTGACCAGGTAATCTTGGTCGGTGGTTCTACCCGAATTCCGAAGATCCAAGAAATTGTAAAAGATTTCTTTGGTAAAGATCCAAGTAAAGGAGTTAATCCTGACGAAGTTGTAGCGGTAGGTGCTGCAATTCAAGGCGGTGTAATGTCTGGCGATGTTGACGATGTGGTACTGCTTGATGTAACGCCACTGTCGCTCGGTATCGAGACGCTTGGCGGTGTTTCAACACAGCTTATTGAGGCAAATACAACAATCCCAACCAGCAAGACAGAAACATTTTCTACCGCTGCTGATAATCAGACTAGCGTAGAAATTCACGTGCTGCAGGGAGAGCGTGCTAAAGCTCAGGATAACCGAACGCTTGGACGCTTCCACTTGGATGGTATTCCTCCGGCACCACGCGGCGTACCCCAAATCGAGGTTAAATTCGATATTGACGCTGATGGTGTTCTCAATGTAAGTGCCAAGGATAAAGGTACCGGTAAGGAACAAAGCATCCGTATCGAATCTTCTTCCGGATTGTCTGAAGAAGAAATCGATAAGATGAAGGAAGAAGCTGAAAAGCATGAAGAAGAAGACGAGCGAATTCGCGAGCGTGCTGAAAAATTGAACAAGGCCGACAGTCTTGTATTCTCTACACGCAAGCAGCTTGATGAGCACGAAGATAAAATCTCTGATGAAAATAAAGAGAAAATTGAAGCTGCACTTGAGAAAGTGAAAGAGCTCCACGATCAAGAGAAAGTGGACGAGCTCGATGATGCCATGGAAGAATTGAATAACGCATGGTCAGAAGCTTCGCAAGAAATTTATCAGGGTGCTGCTCAAGGTCAACCTGGAGCCGGTGCAGCCGGACCGGGAGCTGCCGCAGGAGCCGCTGCCGGAGCTGGAGCTCCAAACGGAGCCGCCGGAGCCGAAACTGATCAAGACAGTGATGATGAAGACGCTGTTGATGCTGACTTTGAAGTCGTTGATGACGAGGACAAAGAGTAAAACAGCACGTAGATAATTAACTGTTAAAAGCCCTTCACCGGTTGGTGGAGGGCTTTTTTATTTGGAGAAAGTTGGTAGTAAATGGTCTTCAGCAATTGATCAATAAGGGGTCTGAGAAATTTCGGAAGATGCAGGGAGTTGGTTACAGTACAAGGAACCATTATATTTGCCCACTTCATTGGAATCGATAATACATACATAGTATGAAGATATTAGGCATTGAGTCGTCGTGTGATGAGACAGCTGCTGCGGTTTACACAGACGCTGGACTGC
>CAYNKF010000257.1:0-4213 GCA_964397705.1 uncultured Balneolaceae bacterium
AATCTTTGATTCCATAATCATTAAAAACTCGCATCAGCATAGTAATTTCATCAGCTCGGTATGAGTGCGTATGTACCAATACTTCTCCTTCCAGGATATCTACCAGCACCTCCAGTCGTTCATTCTTGGCAACCGGAACGGGTGGCGTAGAGCGATTCCCTTCTTCATATGCCTTTTTGGCATTTAAATACTCCTGGCGATTCCGCTGGTAGTCAATCGCAGCATCAAAATGATCGCGAATTACCTGTTCAACACCCATGCGAGTCCGCGGCTGCACATCAAATCCTTGTCCGTGTACCCTTGTTGGATTTTCTCCGAGCGCGAATTTGATCGTTCGGGGGGCACCCTCAAAGCGCATTTCATCCATACCTGACCCATAGCGAAGCTTGAGTGTTTCATTCTGTCCTCCTATTACATTAGCAGAACCGTGCATTAAATGAATTGATGTAACACCGCCGGCCAACGCCCAATAAATATTAATATCATTGGGATTAATCGACTCTTCCATGGTAACCTCGGCCGTAACAGGATTGGTCCATTCATTGATGTCTACGCCTGCAATATGCGAGTGAGCATCGATAATTCCCGGCATTACATATTTGCCGGAAGCATCAACCGTTTCTACGGCACTTGGAGCCGAAATGTCTTCTCCAATTTCAGTAATAATACCATCCTCAATTAAGAGGTCAGTATTAGACATATTACCGTTGGCTATAGTAATCAGGGTGCCATCTTTGATAAGCACCGAACCCCTTTCTTGGGCAAAAGCCGTCAGGCTGAAACAAAACGTCAGTATCAGTAATAAAAACTTCTTCATAATTATTATTCCTCGGAAGATTCTTGTTCAAATTCTGTAAGATTTCCATCCGTTATGGAGTAAAGTGCCTGGGCTTTTTCCTCCATAAATGGCTTGCTAAATATGGTGAAGCTTGCGATACGACCTTCCTCAATATTTCCGAGCTGATTGCTATAGCCCAGAATATCAGCCGTAGATTGCGTCAACATGCGCAATATCTCTTCATCTTCAAGCCCCCCGTCCCCCTTTAAGGTCATTAGATTCTTGCTAATGTCATCAAGTTCCATTCCGTTTGAGGCGAACCCAACTTTTACGCCACTATTGATAAGCTGTGAAATATTCTCAATGTCTGCTTTATAGGCTGCTTCCTGCCTATCCCTGAAGATGCGCATTTCCTCGGTTATTTCAGGCTTATCTTCATCCTCTTCTTGTGATCGCCAAGCAGGTTCTTCAGGAAGATCAATACTTGCCAATACCGGAATATCACGCTGCTTCAGCTCATTTGTCTTCTTGTATGCCTCCTTTCCTGATATAATAACAACTTCAAAGCCAAGCTCATCCTGAAGTGTAAACACACGTTCAATATTTTCTTTGGTATCTACCACAAAATAGAGCGGTTGCTGCTTGTCCATTACCGGGTACAGCGCTTCAAGTACTTCGTTCTGTTTTGGAGCAGGATAATTCGAGGAGACCGAAGCGAAATATCGCTCATGTTGCCGTAGTGCTTTGGCATCATTAAACAGTTGTCTGAATTGACTCATTATACCCATCGTAGTTGAGGGATATGCTTGACCCTGTGCTTCCTCAAACTGGGTCGTCATACCAACTCCCCTTTCCAAGAGTAAATTTTTAGTTTCACTCCCATTGATAAAAAGCAGGTCGACCTGGCCGGGAATCATCTGTCCTTTTAGACCCAGAGCAGCTGAAGTAAACCCCTTTTTAGGAGCATCAGAAAGAGATTTACTGTTGGTATCTAACAATTCCAAAGGTCGTCGTTCGGGCTGAATTCCCGCACGTCCATAACCTGGATTACCGGGTTCATCTGGCGTTTTTACATCTTCATTTACATCGGGGCTTCCCCAATATGCATGACCATCAATAAATCCCGGATACACATGCAGACTATCTCCGCCATCATAAACATAGGCATCAAAAGGAATAGATACATTTTTACCAACGTCAGTGATTACGCCATTTCTCCAAACGATAGTTCCACCTTTGATGGTGTTTCCATCTGACGTGTGGATTATTACGTTTTCGAAAGCCTCGGCCGGCATCGACTGTGACCATCCCTGTGATGCGAACATCAACAAAAAAGCCAAACAAAAAGCAGTGATATGAGCTGTTGTCTTCATAAAAGATGTTTTAGTGCAAAATTAACCAATTTGAATATATAATTATGAATGTTATTTGAAAGCTTATAAAAGAAAAAAGATGTAAAGCGATACTATGCCCGATTATGTAAGTTTGGTTTATACCCACAGTTGTCCATCATTAATGCTGGGAGCGATCCACTGCATTTAGCATTAAAGATTCTTCAATCTTATTTGTGCATTAACTAAAATCAATAGAATAGAATTTGTTGCACAGTCATAAGGATTGTAACTTTGCTGGTTCAAATTTAGAGTTTAGAATCTATTTAAAACGGAAAAGAAATACCCAATGAGTGAAGTAGAACCTAGTGTTAGCTATAGTTTTACCATGCGTTTATATATCAAAAATAAACCTGGTATGCTGGCTAAAATTTTAAGTGAAATAGCAGATCATAAAGCAGATCCCGGGGCGGTTGATGTCGTCGATGTTGAAGGAGACTATAAAGTTCGGGATTTGACGGTAAGTGCCCGCGATGAAGAACACTCCAAGGCTATTGTTGAAGCGGTTAAAGCAATTGAGGGCGTTAAGGTTAGAAATGTATCAGACCGTGTATTTTTGCTCCATCTCGGAGGCAAAATCCGAATAGAAAACAAGGTACCTGTCGATACCCGTGATTCACTTTCAATGGCCTATACCCCTGGCGTGGGACGTGTTTGTGAAGCTATTGCAGAAGAAAAGGATAAAGTTCACTCGCTGACGATAAAGGAAAATTCTGTGGCGGTTGTAAGTGATGGATCAGCTGTGTTAGGGTTTGGAGATATTGGACCAGAAGCCGCTATGCCAGTAATGGAGGGCAAGGCTATGCTGTTTAAGGAATTTGCCAATGTTGATGCTTATCCAATTTGTCTTCAAACACAAGAAGTGGATGAAATTGTTAACGCCGTGAAATGGATGTCACCCGGCTTCGGCGGTATTAACCTAGAAGATATTGCGGCACCACGCTGCTTTGAAATCGAACAAAAGCTAAAAGAAGAGCTGGATATTCCTGTTTTTCACGATGATCAGCATGGAACAGCCATTGTTGCACTAGCTGCTACCATCAACGCTTTAAAAGTTGTTGGAAAAGATCTTTCCGATCTACGAACGGTAATAGTAGGAGTCGGTGCAGCAGGTGTGGCTATTACTGAAATACTTTTAGAAGCCGGTGTGAAAGAAATATTATGCTGTGATAGAAGTGGTATTATTAACAGAGATAACTTGGATGAACTCAATTCCAGCAAACAATGGGTGGCTAAGAATACAAACTCAGAAAACATGTCCGGATCATTATTGGACGCAACCGAAGATGCTGATCTTCTAATTGGAGTTAGTGGCCCGGGTACCGTCCCCATTGAAGCAATTGAACATATGGCTGACGATCCTATTGTGTTTGCGCTTGCAAACCCGGTTCCTGAAATAAGGCCGGAAAAAATTCAGGGACTTGCCCGAATTATTGCCACCGGACGAAGCGATTATCCTAATCAGATAAATAATGTATTAGCTTTTCCCGGAATTTTCCGGGGTGCTTTGGATGCTCGTGCTACCGACATCAATGAAGAAATGAAACTAGCGGCAGCAAACGCTGTAGCAGAATGCATTGACCAGGAAGGACTTAGTGAAGAGTACATCGTACCCAGTGTATTCAATAAAGAAATTGTCCGGAAAGTATCAGAAGAGGTGAAAAAAGCTGCTTATAACAGTGGGGTAGCACAACGTCCAAAGCCTTAAGATACTATAAAGTTCTCAAATTTTAGGCTAGCATTATATTAAAGCAGGGTCGGAATAATTTTCCGGCCCTATTACATTGGAGGCACACGTCCATGCTGTGGTTTAACGATGATCTCCTCAACAACGGTACGAGGTGATAGCTGAGTTAAATTCAAAATAATCTTTGCAACATCATTGGGGTCAATTAATAAATCGCGATCAATAAGTGAACCTTCCCAGGAAGTAGATTGTGTTTGTCCAAGGTTAATAGCCGTTACACCTATTTCAGTTTCTATTAGTTCTTTACGAAGCGAGCGTGTATATCCCAATAATGCATGTTTTGAGGCAGAGTAAGCC
>CAYNKF010000258.1:0-4207 GCA_964397705.1 uncultured Balneolaceae bacterium
TAAACGGACGTACCGCTCGTAGGTTTTTTATCCGTAACCTTTTTCATGGTTTGACTGTACTGAAGCTGCGTGTAACAACCGGTGAGAAAAAATGCTAACAGGGTGATTATAAACACTTTGAAAAATTTCATGATGGACTCCGTATTTTTACCCAAATTGGCAGAAGAAATTAGGTGCTTCTGTTAATATCTATAACAATAGTACCAAGTAGTATTGTTGCATTCAATCACATATTCATGCGAAGGGAATTTTTATATTTCTCCCTTCAGTGATTTGGCAATAACTTCTGCTTTTGAATTAACGTGCAGCTTCTTGTAAATATTACGGATGTGAGCACGAACAGTATCAATAGAAATATCGTAGCGATCAGCAATCATCTTATAGCTAAGTCCGTCCACAAGCCCATTTACAATATCATGTTCGCGGGGTGTCAAATCTGAATCGGTATTTTTTTTCGGTGCATTTTCCCGAAAGTGGTTAATTACCTTACGCGCAATCTGTGGGGACATAGGTGCACCTCCATCAACCAGTTTCAAGATCGATTCTTTGATCTCCGGCAAAGAGGTATGTTTTAGCAAATATCCCGATGCTCCGGCCCGCAGCGCATTGAATATTTTGTGGGAATCGTGATATACCGTTAACATGATGATATCAACATCTTCATACTTCTCTTTAATCAGGCCAATACCTTTTATACCTGACATGCCGGGAAGTTGGATATCCATCAAAATAACATCCGGTGCAGGATGATCTTCAAGATATTCCAGCATCTCCTCAACTGAATCCACCGCAACAGGGCACTTCAGTTCATCCTGCATATCCAAGAAGCGCTGTATTAAATCCCGTATTTTTTTGTTGTCTTCAACGATTCCGACTACTGAGGCCATGATCTCAAGATTTTACATTTTATACTAAGTGCTTACTCATTAATTACGATTCTCAACTATCACTTCAAAACCTTTCTTATCATTAAATGTAATTTTTGCGTCTATTCGTTTCGCTCGCATTTTCATATTTCGTAGTCCCTGTCCACTTTTTCGCGATCCTGAAACTTCGGTTCCATTATCTTTAATCCCCAATATAAATCCACTCCCGTCGGCACATAACTTAACATCCACACGATCGGCATTAGAATGCTTAGCTATATTATTCACAGCCTCCTTATATATCAGATATAGATTTTCTTTTAATGATACCTCCAGTTGTTGCTGCATATCGCATTCAAAATCGTAATATACCTCCCGGTCCGGCAGAACATTATTCATATGATCCTGCATGCGATCTGTCAGATCTCCAACGGTATCATTGCGGGCATCAATAGACCATACAATGTCGTCCAAGCTGGAGACTATCCGCCTGCTTTGTGCCCCAATTTGTTGTAAGGATTCTTCCAGTTTATCGGGAACCTCTGTTGTTTGTAAAAAATCAGATTGCAGTGCAATTTCTGTAAGAGCTGATCCCACATCATCATGCAGATCACTGGCAATTTGTACGCGCATTCGCTCCATTTCAATCATTTTTTTAACGCGATAATAGTTATAGATGAACAGGATAATTCCTGCCAAAGCGATAGCAATCAATGCAATAAACCACCATTTCAGCCAAAAGGGAGCCTGCACCGTAAAACTTATACTGGCAGCCTGAGAACTCCATTGCCCATTAAAATTGCGTGCTTTTACCTCAAAGGTATAATCGCCGGGCATAAGTGCAGAATATCGAACCGAAGGCTGAGTGGTTTCCTGCCATCCTTCATTCGAGTTTTTTAATCGGTAACGATATTGCAGTTGGTGAGGAGCCGTAAAGCTAATACCAATAAATTCGAAGGTGATATTGTGGTTATCACTTCCGATATCCAGTGGCTCTTTAATTGAAATAGGTTCTCCGGAAACCCTAATATTTTCTATATGCACATTTGGAGCAGTATTACTGATCTTTTCTTTAGAGGGATCAAAAACAGATATCCCCCCTACAGATCCAAACCAAAGTCGCCCCTGGCTGTCCTTAAATGAAGCCCCGGCATTCATTTCATTAGAGGTAAGTCCCTGGTCTGTAGTAAGTAATCGAAAAGCCTGCTCGTTTTCAGTTCCCGATTGATAGGCCTGATAATTAAATCGAACTACGCCCTTGTTGGTTCCGATCCAAAAAATTCCACGATCATCCTGTTCTATAAAGTAACACACCTCATCAGGTAGTCCATCTTCAGGCGTTATGGATTCAAAACCTTCTTCGGTAAAGTGGGCGATGCCTCCAAATGTAGCCACCCATAGCTCCCCGTTACTTGCAATTAATACATCCAGAATACCATTATTGGGCAAGCCATCCTGCAGCGTATAATTTGTAAATGTGTTATTCTTAAACCGGCTTAACCCACCATAGGTGGCAGCCCAAGCAGAACCATCTGGTCCTCTTTCGAGTGCCATCACCACATTATTAGCCAACCCGTCTTCTTCGGTTAGCTGACTAAATTCTTTATCTCGATATCGAATAATCCCCTCACCATATGTCCCTAACAAAATATCAGAATTGTTCGGAGAAGGTAAGATTGCACGAATTTTACGATGGGGGAGTTCATGCTCGTCAAAATTATTAAATGTATCATAATTGTAGATACTAAACCCCCACCGTGTACCTACCAGCAGCTGGTTCTGATTATCAGTATGTAAAGTATATACCTTATTATCTACCAATCCATCGCTGGCATTGATGGTTTTAAGTGATTTTCCGTCAATTTTTGTTATTCCTCCACCGTAAGTAGAAACCCAATAACGTCCGTTGCGATCTTCTGTAATTGAAGTAGCAACATTATTGGGTAATCCATCCTCAATAGTATAGTTTTCAAACTGATCTCCTAAGAAAAGACTAATGCCCCCGCCAAACGTACCAAACCAAATATTACCTTCGGTATCATAATACGTTGAATGAATAATATTATTCGCTAACCCTTCATCCACCGAATAGTTTTCAAATTCCCCGGCTGTAAAGTAGCTTGCTCCTTCTTCCGTACCCAGCCATAAATTATCATTTCCGTCTGTTGATATGGATTGTATGCGATTATTAATCAAACCATCCTTTTCGGTAAAACAAATAATATCTTCACCGGATAAAGTACAAAGCCCACCCCGGCTGGCAACCCAAAGCTCTCCACTTTCAGTCAATGCTAAATCCCTCAATCGATTGTCAGGTAATCCATGCCTTGTTGTAAATGTTCTAAAATTACCATCCTCCAACTTCGTCAGACCGTCCCGGGTAGCAAACCAGATAACCCCATTTTTATCCTCCAAAACATCCCGTACTCGATTACTACCCATACCATGCACTTCTCTATACTGCGTAAGCTGTTTATTTCTGTCCCAATGCCAGACCCCTTCGCCATCGGTTGTGAACCAAAACTCATTCTGACTGTCCTTATAAATCGATAAAATCGAACTTGAGGCCAGTGGCTGCAGCTCCTGTATAGTATGAATACTATCTTTTCGCATGACATTGACACCGCCCTCAGTTCCAATCCAAAGCTGATTTTCTCTATCAGCGTAAAGCGACTGTATTCCGTTATTTAGCAAACCATCCTCAACGTAATAGTTCTTAAACCTTACGCCATCAAAACGGTTTAAACCATAGCCCGTGCCAATCCACAAATATCCCTCGTTATCTTGGCTAATAGTGTTCACTACCGCTTCGCTTAAACCGTTTTCAATAGAGTACGTTCGAAAAGGATATGTCTGCGCTTCCACTACAGAGGCTGTAAAAAGAAGTAGTAAAATTACGCTTATTCCTTTTTTCATAGTTACTATAACGAAGTATCTGAGAATATATTTAACGACTACTCCTATTCTATCAAAAGTTTGGACAAATAAAAAAAGCCCCGAAATTCGGGGCTTTTCATCATCAAATAAGATTCTGATAATTTTATCCTAAGTAAGCACGAAGCGCAGCGCTTCTGTTATGGTGACGCAGCTTACGAAGTGCTTTCTCTTTAATCTGACGAACACGTTCGCGAGTTAAATCAAAACGCTCACCAATTTCTTCGAGCGTCAGCGAGTGTTCACGACCAATTCCAAAATAGAGACGAATGACTTCTGCCTCTCGATTGGTAAGCTTTGAGAGTGCACGCTCAATTTCAACCTTAAGCGATTCCCCCATCAAATCTGTATCGGGATCGGGTGTTTCTTCATTTTCGAGCACATCTAGCAGTCGGTTATCCTCACCC
>CAYNKF010000259.1:0-4200 GCA_964397705.1 uncultured Balneolaceae bacterium
AGGGGCAATATGATTTTCAATTCTCAAGTTCTACAGAGGGTCGTATCGAGCAGTCCGGAACCTATCGGGTAGCAACAGATTCCATCAGGTTAAATACCAATGAATTAAATTTTATTAGCGATTATCGAACCTTAACACTTGAGGAATCTTTTGAGTTGTGGTATCAAAATGAGAGCCTAAGGATGGATACGTTGCGTATTTCATCCGGCGACGGATCATTTTTGGAGGTTGGGTTACCGATAATTAGCCCTAATGAACAACGTGGGTTTGTAAAAGGCAATGATCTGAATACGTCGGTAATTCAAAGCAGTTTGTTGGGAGAAACTTTTTTTAAGGGAATGTTGTCGGGACAATTTGATCGATCGCCGGGATACTGATTTACAGGCAACGGGCGATATTGTACTATCAGAGATAAACTTTGAGGGTGCTGATTTTGATTCCTTGACCATTTCTGCTGATATCGCCGAGGAGCGAATGGAGGGCATATTATCCCTTAAGGATGATGGGGATGACTTAATCAGTGGACATGCCAATTTACCCTTTAAGCTGGGTGACCCCGAATCGTTTGATGAGTCATTTTTTGAAGAACCGGTATCGGGAGATTTGAGGGTTCGGAGTATTTCTATCGAGCGTTTTCAGTCATTGTTCGAGGAAATGGAGTTTAGCGAAACAAGTGGCAACCTCATGTTTTGGGGAACACTTGGTGGTACGGCAGGGGAGCCCGAGTTTGATGCCGATGTGACACTCAATAATGCCATGCTCTCAGGCGTCGCAATCGATTCGATAATGGTAGGTGCAAATTACCGCCACGTTGATGAAGAGCTCACCCTTGATGCTTCTGTTATGTCTTTGAAACAGCGTGCTGCAGAAGTTTTTGCTCGTTTTCCATTGTTTATCGATTTGAAAACCTTTGAGGTAGATTTCCCAACGCAGACTGATCATATTGCGGTGAATATCGATACGGATGAGTTTAACTTAAGAGCACTTAATGATTTTATTGATCCGCTGCTGTTAAAAGAGGTGAGAGGAAGTCTTGACGGGTCTGTACAAGTGAAAGGTGCAGTGGAAGATTTGAAAACAGATGGGCATCTGGAGTTGAAGCGAGGGAAGTTCCGGTTGGTGCCGGCTGGAATTACGGTGAATAACATTACCTCAAGGATTAATTTTTCTCCTAAGCAAATCAGGATTTCAAAATTTTCAGCGGAAAGTGGCGGTGATATACAGGCGAATGGGACGATTGAGCTGAAGCAACTAATTCCCGGAAATATGGATATTAAGGTTAATGCACAGAATTTTCGGGCAGCCAACACCTCCGAGTATAATGCTGTAATTAATCTCAAGGCACGGGCACAGGGAACGGTTACAAGTCCGGACATTTCTGGGAGTCTCGATTTTTTAAGTGGTTTTATCAAACTCGATAACTTCGGTGAAAAATCAGTCGAGAGCGTACAGCTGGATTCTGAGGATCAAGAAACATTATCTGTCAGTGTTTATGATTCTTTAGCTCTGGATATGGATGTTGGATTTAATAGGCGATTCTTCATCCGTAATGAGCGCTACCTTGAAATGGAACTTGAATTGGAAGGAGTGTTGGATTTGCTTAAGAAGAGCGGAAGTGACCTTGAGCTTTTTGGGGATATGAGTGCCCCAAACGGATATGCGCGTCCCTTTGGAAAACGTTTTAATCTTCAAGAAGGGGTTGTAACGTTCAGCGGAAATCCGGAAAATCCGCAGCTTCGTATTCGAACCAAGTATGAGCCTCCACAGACTCAGGAAGATATTGTGATCTGGTATATTATTGAAGGAACTGTTGAGGATCCAAAATTTAGATATGAGAGTCAGCCCCCCATGGAGCTCGAAAATATTATAAGCTATACGTTATTTGGACAGCCTTTTTATGCCTTGGATTCGTGGAAACAAGTGGTGGCTAGCTCCGGAAGTAATACAACGGCCGCGGATGTTGCCCTGGATGTTCTTTTAGATAGGGTGGAAGCATTGGCCACACAACGATTAGGTATTGATGTAGTAAAAATTGATAATACTCGGTCTGGTGGAGAAACAGGAACCTCAATAACCACGGGTTGGTATTTGAATCCCAAAGTATTCTTTGCCATCCAGAACGTTATTACGGGTTCAACACCAGATACAGGTTTCTTACTGGAGTACATGTTGCGTAAAGACCTGAAATTGATTTTGCGCCAGGGAAATAATATTCGCCAGGGTGTGGATATACGGTGGAATTATGATTACTAGGTTTAGTAGTGAGTATTGAATTGTGAGATGGGAGCATTTTTTAAAAAAAATGTCTCATCCTGAACTTGTTTCAGGATCTCGCTACATTGTAATAGAATGATGTTAATTAATTTATGACAGATATATGTATACAAATAAAGATCGTCAATTAGCGAAGAAGATTTTAGAATTCAGCTGTGAACTGGAACAAGGACAGAATGTGATGCTCCAGCTGGTGGGACTAAATGGTATTGGACTGCTTCGAGCGCTGGTAGAGCACGCCCGGGAGATGGAAGCCAATCCCTTTGTACAAATTGAAGATACTGAAGTTCGCCGCATGCTTGTAGAAAACGGGGACAAAAAATTTTGGAAGGGGCAGGCTAAAAATGATCAATTGCCTTTAATGAAAAAGATGGATGCTTTCGTCGGGATTCGTGCGGCGCTCAATATTTACGAGCAGGCCGATGTTAGTAAGGAAGCGAACAAAGCATATGCTGATCACTTTGTTGATCCGGTGCATTATAAAGAGCGTGTCAATAATACCAATTGGGTGGTGCTGCGCTATCCGTCCGAGGCTTTTGCGATGAACGCCAAGATGCCCACCCAGCGTTTCCGTGACTTTTACTATAAAGCCTGTCTGCTGGATTATACCGAGCTTGCCGAAGCGATGAAGCCTCTTCAGGCACGACTTGAAGAAACGGATATGATTCGTCTCGAAGGAGAAGGGACCGACATTGAGTTTTCGGTCAAAGATCAGACCTGGATACCCTGTTTTGGGAAGCGAAATATTCCGGATGGAGAGCTTTTTTCATCTCCGATTCTGTCTTCTGTTAATGGGCACATTACCTATGCTCCCAGCGTATATCAGGGCAAACCGTTTGAATACGTGAAGTTGGAAGTACGTGATGGCGTTGTTATTAATTCGGATTCTTCAAATAATGAAGCACTTGAAGAAATATTGGATACAGATGCCGGAGCGCGTCAGTTTGGAGAGTTTAGCTTTGGATTGAATCCCATCATCGACGAGCCGATGTATGATATCCTATTTGATGAAAAAATTTACGGATCAAACCACCTGACGCTCGGCAATGATTATGAGATTGCACCAAATGGTAATGAAAGTAATATCCACTGGGATTTGGTATGTATTGGGGCAGACGTGTATTTGGATGGGGAGAAAATTCGTGAGGGACGCAAGTTTATTACCGATGATTTAAGGCCGCTCAATCCAGAAAAACTTCTATAACAGGAAGTTTCCAAAGACACAGATCGTGATTTCTTATGGAGTATTTTCTGATGCTCGATATAGTATATAAATTGACTATGTCAAAAATTCATGAGTTGTATTTCTAAAACGTTTTGCTGCCTACTCGTATTTCTAGTACTTATTGGCAGATCTACCTTTGGTCAGTACACCAAAAGTTGGAGGGGGGTCTACCACAATAAATACGAAGCACCTAACGATTAATTTCAGTTCCATCGGGCAATTAAAATCAGTTGAGAATTTCGAGCATACAAAGCAGGGAATGCAAGCTGCTGATAGGACAAAAAAGGCAGTGCTGACGTCCAACGAAATTGATAATCCGATCCTCCGTGCCGAGCCATTTTTAGCAGTAGGAAGCCGATTGGTGTTTGGCCAATATCAGGAAAATTTCGAGAATATACGTTTGGAGTTTCGATCCTCGACAGATGGTAGTCAATGGTCTGAATGGTCACTAATTGATAAAGAGGATCACTTAACCACCAGTCAGGATACGCTGGTTGGGACGCTAATTTATCTGCCGAAAGAAACCGAAACATTACAGTTTCGAATAAAGTTGTCGTCTTCCTCTGATATGCAAGGGCCGCGCTTACAGTCTCTTGATTTATCATTCACTAGTCCGGGAGCTACACCCCAAGAGAAGTTGCAAGAAATACGTCGGAAAGCTGTTGGACATCGTAGGCCAGGTAAACAGGCTGAAAAGGAAT
>CAYNKF010000260.1:0-4180 GCA_964397705.1 uncultured Balneolaceae bacterium
CCACCCCTGTTGTTTGCCGGAGTTCTGATGGAAGGAGGGGTCATCGGCTATGATACCAATGTGCTTACCGGCGGTGGAGGGCTTCGGTTTTTGGGTACGGGCGGATCAGGCCAATATCACAAGGCTCAGGTCACCATTTACCTTCGAGCAGTATCTACCAAAACAGGACGCGTATTGGAAACGGTACACACTACGAAATCAATAATTTCCCAAGAATTGCAAAGCGGAGCGTTTCGCTACATTGATACCAACCGATTGTTAGAGGCCGAAGCTGGATTTACCTATAATGAACCTCCCGTGATGGCCGTAACCGAAGCTATTGATGAGGCCGTTAAAATGTTGGTAATCAACGGCGAAAACGATGGGGTGTGGGCAGCCAAAGATACGATTGCTTTCAATGAGTATGAGAAACAATACAAAGCACAAAAGGAATGGCAGGAACGTGCACAAATCGATTACTTTGGGTTAAATAGCAACGATAACTACCGAGCTGGACTTAATATTGCGAGCAATTTTATTTTGGGAAGCCATATTGGCAGTTACCCCAATGCGCAAACCACGGCCGGAGCTTCCCTGCAGCTGGAATACTTTTTAAAACGTTCGCTGTCGCTGACGGCTAACGGACAGTATTCAAGGCTGGCCGCTGAGAACGTATTTTCGGAAAATTATTTCGGATTCGATCTGCAGGTCCGCAAGTATTTAATATCAAGTCATCCGCTGTCCCCTTATGTGGGGCTGGGAGCAGGAGGTATCGTATATAAGAAAAGTCATTTATTGATACAGCCTCAGCTTGATTATAAGGGGTGGATACATCGCGGGATGTACTCTACAGCCAATGTTCAGGCAGGATTTGATTACCGTTTTTCCGAAGCTGTAGGTATGCAAATTGGATTTGATTACCGTTATTTACTAAAGGATGGATTGGATGGGGTATCCAAAGGAAGTATTCATGACCAGCAGTGGAATATTACAGCCGGTGTGAAAGTGAAACCAGCTGTATTCAAGAATTTATTTTGACGGGCATAGGCCTGATAATAAAATCCGCAAGGAGGAAATGTTATGAAAATTAGAAAACTTGTACTTACCCTTACAGGGGTATTTGTCATAGGTTTTGGAACGGTGTTAGCACAGAATGAACGGAGTCCCGTTTCTATTGAGCAGGTTCATAGTCCGGGGATTGAACACAATGAGGCAGTAAAAAACTTTGCACTGGACTTTTTGCTCACGGTTGATTTCAGCAGGTTTGTGGACGGACCCTTATCTCAGGGAAATTTGGGTACGATAGAGCAGTATGGAGATAATAATACTGCTATACTCAACCAAATCGGAACTGGAAATACCGGATATATCCAAATGGGAACCCCTAATAATTTTGTATCCGGGAATAATGCAATTATAAATCAAGACGGTACGGGGCTCATTTCGTTGGTGGGTATGATGGGTAATGACAATTATTTAAGCTTTGATCAGAAAGGAAACAACAAAGGGGCGTTATTCTATTTTCAGGGTGATAATATGCAATTTGAAGCTCAGCAAATAGGCGCTGGCCTGGAACTTTGGCCCAGAAATTCTACGATGACCCCAATCGGTATTACTTCTAATCAGCGTACAGTTCCTGTAATCATAAGTAATTAAACTAATAGCAAGAAGAAGGTAATATGAATTTAAAGTACTCCATCGCAATTATACTGTGCCTAGCTATGTTCATAGGGTGTTCAAAAGAAACCCTTACCCCAGAAACATTTGGTAATATTGAGGGTCAGGTTCTTGATGCAGAAATCGAGGAAGGGATTTCGAGCGTTAACATTACGACTAGCCCCGCTACCAATTCTATTATTACCAATCAAAATGGTGGTTTCAGTATACAAGAAGTGCCTACTGGACAATATACCATAACGGCAAAAAAATCAGGATTCGAAACAGCCAGCGTGAATGTAAGTGTCCGTCAAAGTAAAACAGCTTCCGCTCAGATATATTTAAAAGCTGAGGGAGAAAATGCAGCACAGTATTTTTCGGCGCAAGTGACAGCTTGGACTGAAACATCGAGTAATGACAGTACGTTTGCGGAAGTAGAATATCAGGTGACCAACGACAGTGAAGATACTGAAATACAGGAATACGAAGTTTATTTTGATATTTATACTACCGGTAATACCTACTCTCAAGAAGAACGGGATAGTTCTTTAGCTGCCGGTGAACGAAATATTGGGGGTTTTCGAAAATATGTAGGTGATAATAATACGATTGACTCAATTACGGTTAGTGGTACGTATGCCAACTAACAGGTTTTGCCTATTTTTATGTTCATGATGTTAATTGAAGTTTAGGGAAACGGTTCCTCCCGATGTTCGGGCACTTATTTTTGGTCCCCCTCCATGTAATTGTCCCTTAATCTTATGCTTGTCCATTTCTCCGGAAAAGTTATTTAACTTACCGTTTACAAAAGTACCTCTAAGGGCAAGGTCAGCACTAGTACCATTCGGAATAGAAATATCTACATTGCCTCCACTAGTGCGCAAATCAACGTATTTTCCAATGCTTTCTAGATCTGCAGTAATATTACCTCCGCTGGTTTTAGCTTCAATGGTACCATCAACTTTTGAAAGAGTAATGTGTCCACCACTGGTTCTAGCTTGTAATGTTCCAACAACGCTATTGGCAGTAATATGTCCGCCGCTTGTTTTAACATTCAGATCTCCTTCTAGATTAGAAAGATCAATGTGTCCACCCGATGTTTTGGCTTCGACTCGTCCTTTTAAATTTGCCAGGTTTAGATGCCCCCCGCTTGTTGTAATTGCTTGATTTCCTTCAAGGTTCTTTGCCTTGATATGGCCTCCGCTTGTTTTGAGGTTCGTGCTCATTTCCCTTGGGACAAGTACTACAAATGAGATAGAATGACGGTCATTATTCCATGAGGACCATCCGTTATTATCTTTATATTTGGCAATTGCATTAACAGAATTTCCGGATTGTGAAATATCAATATCCCACTTATCAAGGTTGGTGTCGCTTGAGGTCAGATTTTCGCCATCTTTGCGGACATACATCTCAACACGGACTGAGTTGGAGTTTGAACCCTCGACGGTAATATGTCCGCCCGAAGTACGAACCTGAAGCTCTCCGGGCGTGTTAATATTAAATTCTTCAATTCGGTAGGGATCCTCTTGATTGATCGATTCTTGGTTAGCTGAAGCAACTGAGGAACTCACCATAATAAGGCTAAGAATGAGTGAGAAAGACAGTGCAATTAAAACCTTGGTTAAGTATGTATTTCGGGCAGTCATAAGTTCTCCTCGTTTTATTGATGAAATTACAGCTTTGCTATACGCTGTTCATTCCCGAAGTGTTTCACATATTTTCAATTGATAAAAAGGTTGTAGGTAGGAGAGCTGCTATCAATTCATTATTTTCAGACAGCTAAGAAACAGCATAAAACGAAAGTTACTTATGAAGTTACCATTTGTACTTGCCAAGCGATTTGTGGCGGGAGAATCATTTAAACAGGCGAAGCCTAAAGTTAAAGCACTGAATGAAAAGGAAATACAGATTACCCTCGACTTACTGGGTGAAAACGTAGAAGATCGACAAACTGCAGACGAAACGGTCGAAAACTATGTACAGCTTCTGAATGATATTGATGAGTCGGAATTGGATAGTACAATATCAATAAAGCTAACCATGATGGGGCTGGATATCGATCACAGTTATTGCAGAGATAACCTATTCAAATTGCTCGATGTTGCTCGTGAGAACGATCAATTTGTCCGCATTGACATGGAAGGATCCGATTATACTCAGCAGACCATTGACATTTTTGAAGAAGCTTTTCAGGAATATGGCAAGCACATAGGTATTGTGATTCAGGCCTATCTGCATCGCACGAAGAAAGACATCGATCAGCTGGCCGAAATGGGTGCTGATGTACGGCTTTGTAAGGGAGCATATAAAGAGCCTAAAGATATTGCTTTGCAAAAAATGGATGACATTCGTGAGGCGTTCAAAGAGTATGCTAAGGTACTATTGGATAAGACGCCTTATCCGCGAATTGCCACGCATGATGACGAGTTGATAAACTGGACCAAAAAGTATACCCGGGAAAATGATATAGGGAAATCTCGATTTGAGTTTCAGATGCTTTATGGGTTGCGCCAGGAAACGATGGAAGAGTTTGCAGCCAATG
>CAYNKF010000261.1:0-4161 GCA_964397705.1 uncultured Balneolaceae bacterium
CATATTAACATATAACGGATTTTATAAAGAAACGGTTTGGGTACTTGCCGTAGCTTAAAATCTTTTAGTTCTCGTCCAATTAAAATTTTAGTTTCATCCCTAATCTATAAAAATTCGTCCATTTTTACGATTTTTGGGGCGTTTCTGGGGCGAGAATCCAAAATTTCCATCAAGATGAACCCCCATTTTTGGGAATAAATATCCATATATCCTGCTTAACTATTGATATACTGCCCTTCTACCGAAGACTCCCTTAAGTAAAAATTACATAGGTGATTTCTACCACTTTATTCGTGTCAAGATCTAAATCAATGGAGAATGATTCTGAATCAATCATATCACAGCTAAACGATACATCATATCCATAGTTGTACTGTATCTTTAAATCTTTACCAAACTTCTTCTTTAATTCAGAAAGAGTATCTCCGACATTTATTTTTTTACCAAGGACTGTAACTGCCCAATCACTTTCTTTAATAGATAGACTCGTGAGGGTTGAATCGTAAAAGGTAAATCTATTCTCTCCGTAAAAATAGTCGTACTCCCCGATAATCTTATCTACATCAACAGAAGTATAATCACCCCATAATTGTTTAATCTTAGAAGAGTCGCCTTTCGTGGCATCTAATTCTCCATTTGTGTAACCATTGTACTTTATCGAACTATAATCCTCACATGAAATCATATTAGTGGCTTCACGAGCTGATCGGATCGAATGTTGATCTTGTTGTGAAACTTGTGCCACCAAGTGATATGGTAAAGCAAAAAGAAACAGCAGTAATAACACTTTTCTAAAATATTTCATGGCAAAACTAAATTAAGAACTGGCGACATTATATTTATTTTTCAATAAAAATAGATGAAGATCCCAAAAATTAATTCAAACAGTAAACCTTTGAGTCAATCCAAAGCCCCCTTACCTGCTGATTTTTGGCTTTTTAGCTTAACGTTCATTATTTAAAACTTAATATTTATTCCCATTGTCTTCATAATCCAATAGTGATCATTAATTTTAAAAGGAGAGTATTATGAAACAATCAAATATATTCACAATCGTAATCCTATTCCTTGCAATTTTCCTTGTTGGTGCTATCTCTTATTCATCTTTCGAAGAAGAAAAACAGTCAGATACAGCAAACTTTGAAATTTCAATCCAAAAAAAGGACGATGGAGTAAAATTAAAATGCTCGGAAGGGTGTTCCTGGAAAAAACTTTCATATAGCCACTCAGACAAAAACCATATTCAAAAAATAAATGAGCATGGAATGGTAACAGCATCTTCTGAAAATTAATTAACTATAAAAAAATAAATCCCCCGCTGTTTTGCGCACCCTTATGTGTAATATCGTTAGCTACCCAATAACTGTTAAACTTCAACTAATTCTCAAAAAATTATGAAGTATTTATTAATTATTGTCGTCATGGGAAGCCTTTTTTTCGGTGCTTGTGAAACCAACACCAACGGTGGAAAATTAGGAACTTTTGATGCTATTGTTGAGGGAACAATAACCAGTTCAAATGGAAGTGCCATCAGTGGGGCTGATGTCCTTATTACCAGTCACTCAGTAGAGTGCAATGATATTCAAGAAGACGGGATCTCGCACGGCGTTACCAGCACAGATTCTAAGGGCAAGTTTCGTAAGAAAATTCATAAACCAACAAAGGATCTCATTCGCTGTTTAAATATAGATATTAATGCTGGGACATATTCTGGCATAGAGGATACCACAGTTTCAATATCTACAGTGCTTGAATTGAAAAACAGTTCTCCCCTTAACAAAGAGAACATAAATATAGCTTATTAGTTTGCAATTAGCCTGACTTCCCAACAGATAGAAATCGATATTATGAAAAACTTCAATCTTGGTTTTATCCCAATAATACTGCTGCTTCTTTTTTCATTCGGTTGTCAGAACACGACTGATCCCAATGTTACCGAAGAGACAAAACAAGTATCGATCAACAGCTCTGAAATATATCAATACCACACTGGTATATCTGGGGATGAAGAAGTAGCCACCATTGTCCAGCAACCAAAAAATTATGAGACCAGCACAATAGTACGTGATGCAACAACGGATTGGGAAGCCGTCTATCACTATAACCCTAAGAGTGGGTTTAAAGGCAACGATCATGTAGAGGTTAAACTTGTAACAGGATCAGATAGGTCAAGTTCAGATAAAAATATAAAACTGATCAACCTTGAAATTACTGTTAAGTAAAGAATTGCTTGCTAAACCAACACATTAAGCTGACACACTTCACCTATTCTTTTTACGTCTGGCTTTTTAGCTCTCCGTTCATTATTTATCAACTAAATGATTTTAGTGTGGACGGTGTGAGCAATATTATCGGGTGCATTAATTGATAAAATTTGAATTGTCCTATTATCATGAAAACTATTCATTACTTGATTACTACTCTTGTCATATTATTCACGTTTCTTGCTTTCTCAAGCACATCCGAACAAGAGAATACCCAACCCTCATTTGCAGACGAAAATGTGACCCTTAGTATTTCCTCTTCTAATCCAGATAGTACAGTAATATTTGAAGCCATAAATAATGGGGAATGGAATGGGTCGGCTCCTGCTGATTCACAAGCAACTCCATTCGTGTTTACGGTAAGTACAACTAATTTTTATGGTACTTTTCACAAATTAGAAGGCAATAGCGCATTGGTCATCAGACTAATGGCTCAAGAGAATGGAGAAACCACTTGGGAGATAAACAAAGAATTTAACCAAATTGCCCAAGTTATACTTAGTAGCAACTTTACAGCATTTAATGGCAAATAAATCCATTTGATGTGACTAATTCAGATAATAAATGATAAGCTGGTCAAGTGAGAAAATTATATAATTTATTACTCCTAATATTACCTTTGGTACTTCTACAAACGGGATGTGTATTTCCAACTGGGTGCGGTTTATTTGGGTATTCCTCATCTTACCGAGGTGAATTAATCATAGATGACCCCTTTGAACCTGTACGGTTAAATGTGAAGGACACTCTAATTATTCGCCCCTCAAACCATCTCCATATCGATTACACCTACACAGGAAATCCAGACTGTGAGAATTCTCAAGACTACGTTAGTGGCCCTGATATGGTTACCGCCAACGTCCAAGAGGATTCATTAGCTACTGTCAATGTCATTACCGAAGGGCGAGATCAATGGGGTGGAAATGAGGAAATTGTACAAATTGTTGGAAATGAGGTTGGAGAGACATCCTTATTATTGATGATCCACTGGACTGTTGAGGGCAATCAATACTATCAAGATATTGATTCCACATTTACAGTTGGTCTTACCATTCAAGAGTAAATATCCGTTTTGCTCGTTTAATTAATCTTTAACAGCTCTACTTATTTGTTTTCCTTCTCCTAACCAATATGAGAGGCTAAAGTATTGCCCGTTACCAATAACTTACGTAGCTTGATTACCTTACTATCATCAAATTGCTTTCATCATGTACAAATATGTTATCGCCTCGCTTATTTTCCTATTTGTATTCGTCATTAGTTGTGATACTACTGATTCAAACAATACCAATTTGGATTTAAGGGAAGCCGTTACGAATAAAACGTGGTACGAGCTAAATATCGAGCAAGATCTTTTCACAGGAGAAGTGTTAATGAAATATTCATTCGCTGAATCGGACGTAACCATTGACCTTTTCCCAATGCCTTGTGGGTTGGGTACCTCTGTGGAACCAATTGTTACTTTTTCCGAAGAATATTCAATACATGGAGATAAGCAAATCTCCATTGCAGGTATCACGTATGAGGCTTCTTCCGTTTCAAAAAAGGAACTATTACTAAAGTTCGAGAATCAAAGCAGACCGAAAACAAAGAAACTTATCAGCAGGTGTTAGGTACTCTCATCGTCTTGTATCTCCTGCAATGGCTATAATCAAGCATCAATAACATGACAAATTCGAATGTAGAAATTGACGAGAGTAACCTTGCCCCCGCCCCTACTATTATGCAAAGAGTAAAAAATGCCTTGTTAGGGATCATATTAGGTGCTGTCTTTGTGCAACTATATTTCTTTTATGGGGCTGTAAAAAGTGGCTCATTTGTATCTGGTTCTATCATCATCTACTTCGATAGTTATTACTTCCTTGGCTATTTATCAATTTGTGGAGCATTGGGATGG
>CAYNKF010000262.1:0-4154 GCA_964397705.1 uncultured Balneolaceae bacterium
AACTTCATCCATAAAAGTACCTCAGACAGCGTGCTATTGTTCCGCAGTGCTCGCGCCAATGGTACCAGCTTGGGGTTATATGGAATGATCTTCTTACTCATCAGTAGTAAGACCCTCAAATAACATAGGCCTTACAAAATAAAAGACACACCTCGACCACCGCCATACTGGCGGTGCCCACTCCTCTCAAGAGGAGATTTACTACTGCTATCTTCTAATTGTTCAACCCAAAAAAAGCAACTCACAAATCCCCTCCACCGGAGGGGTACGGGTATCGATTTGAACCTTTTCAAATCGATGGGGTGGGTAAGAGTACATTACTAAAAAACACACCTCGCTTCCGACATTTGTCGGAACCACCCCTCTTTTAAGAGGGGACTTATTACTGCTTCCATCTAACTACACAACCCAAAAAAGCAACCCCGAAATCCCCTCCGTGGGAGGGGTGCCGAGACCCTCGAGGCGGGGTGGGTAGTTAATGCACAAGAATCAATTCTCGTGCTACGGATTATTAATGATAGCACTCTTCAATTCATTTCAAATTCCCTTACCTTTACATATTCGGATGCTTCTTATTAAACATTGAGATATATCAGTAACCACATGATCCGGGCCACCCTCCGCTTTTACGGCGATTTAAACGACCTCCTTTTTGGCGGATTTACCGGCCCCATGGTACAGCGCAAGCTAACCGCCCCCACCTCCGTCAAAGACCTGATCGAAGGATGCGGCGTGCCCCACACCGAAGTAGATCTGATCCTGGCCAGCAACCGGCCGGTCGACTTCTCCTTCCTCGTTGAAGAAGATCTACAGATCAGCATCTATCCCTTTTTCAACCATCTCGATATTTCCACACAGGAGCGACTCCAAAAATCAACGCTGGTCCATAACCGCTTCCTGGCTGATACCAACTTAGGCAAACTGGCCCGCTACCTGCGGATGGCCGGCTTTGATACCGCTTATATTCAAGGAGAATCAGACCAGGAAATCATCAACCAAATGCTGGGCGAACAACGTGCGCTGTTGTCCCGCGACCGCAAGCTGCTGATGCATAAAGTAATAGAATACGGCTACCTGCCGCGATCTGATGATCCCGCCGAACAGCTACAGGAAGTATTCGGCCGGTTTAACCTGGCTGACAAGACGCATCCCTTTTCCCGATGTCCCAAATGCAACGGCCTGTTGCAATCCGTACCCAAAGAAGACATCATCGATCAGCTTGAACCACTGACCAAGAAACATTTTAACGACTTTTCACAGTGTGTTGAATGCGGACAGATTTATTGGGCGGGCTCGCACCGACACCGACTGGACCCGAGGGTAAAGGAGATAGTCAATTGAATCTAAATTCAACCCTCTCATAGGTTCTCTCCGTGGATCAACATCCATCCCAAAACCCCATTACTAACCAGATCACTTTAACTTATCAACAATTAACCGGACGTCCTTTTCCTCGAACGTTCGTATCAGCTTAAGGACCTTGGGAAGCAGAAATCCCGGAGGATCAACCACTTTCTTCGCTACCTTCGCAATGTGCTCGTCCATCTCACGAATGATATGCTCCTTTTCCTCCTCATCGGCATGCACCAACGTCACAGCGGCATTCCATGCAAAATCCCGTGCCCTTCTGATGCTGAAATTAACAACCGCCTCATCACTTTTCTTCCCGATCCAGTCGATCAAAAACAGCAGCGGCGATGCTCGTGAAATCCGTTCCTGCATCTCATTAATCAGCTCCTCCAAGAGGGTATTCACCATCATAAAATCATCCTTAAGAGACTGTATCTGTCCGTCCGGAACCGTCTCGGCCGCAGCAATACCCAGATCCAGGTTAATATGTGCATTCATCCCCACCAGAAGATGCTGCAAGATAACCGGTTGTCGTCCGCCCGAATCCAACGCGGCATCGAAAGCGATCTTCCACACTAAAGGTACCGGTTTATCGTGCCGGTAGCCCCAGAAAGCCCGGATATATTTCTTGGCGAAATCGACATCGAAGCGTTCCATCCTTTGGGGATCTTCGAACTGCCCCTTCGCTATCCCTTCCGTTATCTTGGCAGTCATTCTACGATATACAAAAGCAAAAATCGCCAGCGGACTTCCTTCTTCCACCGTCGTTTCAATGATATCGTCCAGCTCGACAAGTACTTCGTCAATGGTCGTAATTTCAGACATAATTTAACCCTCGCTGTTATATAACCGTTCTATCCGGTTATATACGACCGAGGAAGGAAAGAGGCAAATGTGGGGATTAGTGCTTCTCTGATCCTGCATTGATCTCTTTTTTGACCCAAGTTTTTTCTCTTACTGCCCCCCCTTGTTCCCTCCCTAAAATTAGGGAGGAAACTTCTTTTGGAGAGTTTTAATTTCTAATTAACGAATCGTTCCCCTGCCGATAAGGAGAAATCAAACCTGCTAATCGATATTTTTGTAAAAAAGCATAGTTTTGAGAGGATCAATATTCTGACCCACTCCTGCCCTCGTGGAATCTCCCGATATATCGGGAGGCCACTGCTGTGGCATTCCACAGGACCTGTCCTCTCCCTAACAACTAGGAAGAGGAACTCTTTAATGATTTCTATTATCACAATAAATTCTATTTCCCTGCTCAAAAAGGAAGACAAAGCAAAAATGAAAACGCTTCTATAGTCAAAAATGGAAAAGTAAATCTGAATTTACTAGCTTCAAAATAAGCATCAAGAGAAAAATATTATGCATGACAGAAAAAAACTGTTACGGAGCTTGCCCGAGAACTGCGGAATAATCCTACATCGGCAGAACGTACTCTCTGGCCTCATTTACGAAAGCGGCGGCTTAGGGATACCGGTTTCTCCGACAAAAACCTATAATCTATAATCAACGGAATTATCAAAAGCACTTCTTTATCGCTGACTTTTATTGTGCTGAGAAAAAATTGGTACTTGAGCTCGACGGGGAATATCATAAATATCAGCAGTAATATGACCAAAACAGAGTCATGGTTATATCGGCATTGGGGATAGATGTTTTAAGAATCAATAATGAAGAGCCTAAAAATATTGATCTGGAAAAACTGAAAATACTCCAGCGGTTGGAGAAGCTTTAAAATATTTTTGGGCCCGCTTTTCCGTACTGACTCACCCTTGTTCCCTCCCTAAAATTAGGGAGGGAAACTTCTTTTCATGAGTTTAATTTTCTGATCAACGAGTCTTTCTCCCTACAGGTAGGGAGAAATCAAAAGAGGGTCGCAATCACACCCGGCCCGGACTCTTGAATACCTGATCGCGATTCCATGCGATATAATCGACACTAGGTTCATAGACTGCCCGCACGGGTTGGCTGATCTGGTCCCCGTGGAACCGCCCCAGCCACAAGTCAAAACCATCGGTGCCCACCACTCTTTCGGATACCCGAAACTGCCGGTCATCATCAAGGGTGAAAGCGCCCAGGTCGAACAGCTTATGATGGAGGGTACAAAGCGCGATGCCGTTATTTATCTCATCCGGTCCACCGGCACTATGCCACTTGATATGGGCAGCCTCGATGCAAAGCGTTTTTGCTCCCATCCGCACGTCGAAATCACAGACCGCGCAGCGATACTGGTAGGCCTGCAACACATTATGCCTGAACTGGGGATCGCGCTCCTTGCGGCTGACCACCTTCTCCCCGAGTGTTAGCCCGGTTTCGTGGATAATATCTTCATGAATGGTATCGGGGAAATGAGCATCTAACAGTTGGGAACAGATCTTATTGACGGCGGACGGATGCTCCTTCAGAAACTCATACACCTCTGGCTGGAATCCGGCCCTAATATCTTTTTCCCTCAATGCCGTTTTTCGCACACCGCCGCTACTATTAAGGACCAGCTCATCTCCTCGTTCAACTTCCCACATCCCATCATTCTTTAACCGCCAAAACGGATAGTGCGTATTGCCGGCATTTCGCGGCGTACCGAATTCGGTTAACAGTTCATTGAGCTTGGGATCGACCTTTTTATACGGCAACAGCCGTTGATCCTCATTCTGCATATATCCAATAGCCAACAGTACCAGCAAGGGCTTGTGGGGCGCCCGGCGGTCACCGCTTTTCCAGACGGTGAGGGATTGGAAGTTATTAAGAATTTCTTGTTCGGTCATTGCGAAGTTATCTTTTGCATCACATCAAGTGCATATATA
>CAYNKF010000263.1:0-1278 GCA_964397705.1 uncultured Balneolaceae bacterium
TCACTGTTTAAAATAGTCTCACTCACATTGGCATATAAGCTACAACCAGCGCCTGTTTCTACAATAAGACCTGATGTACGCTCATTTTGACGTCCAAAGAAGGTAACTTGCTGTAGCATATCGCTGGCAATAAAAGCTGTGCAGTTATGCAGCTGTAAAAACGTATTCTGTGCATACACTGACACCATATTAGAGTTTTCACCCTTGACCTCCAGACCAAGATGTATTTCCAGCGCAAGTCGTCGTTTCTCCTCTTCATTGGTCACTTCAAAGCGGAATACATCATTACCAAGGGGCTTAGCCTTTGTTTCCAACACATTGGCAATAGCATCAATATTTTCTTTTGTAAACTGATGAACCATTGGGTTGCTACCTTAAGAAATCATTATTGTTAGATTCATTTGAATATACCATTCACAGCTCTAAATAAGAAATTTTGGTAGTATTGTTCTCATCATTAATTAAGAGCTTTTAAAGCTGAAATCTATCAAATTCTTTCTTGTTCTCTTCCTTAGTAGCCGGTACTGAAATACGGTTGTCTGTAATTGTATTAACACGATCATGCAAACCTTTGGCTTTTTCATCATCACCATTCATAAAATAAATACGCTGTATAATGGTGAGATGACTAACAGACCTTGAAATTTCACGGGCTATTTGTTGACGTTCTGAGCTGATGCTTTGCATTCGTTGTTTTAAACGTCGCTGTGCTTGCATATTGGCATTATTGCGTGCCTGCTCAGCATCTTGATTGAGCTGTGATATTTCATTTTGAATATTATCGTACTCGCTAATACTGCTTTTCAGGTTATCAAAGATCCCTTCTTCGAGTTTCCGTGCTAATTCAACTGCATTCTGGGTATCACCAACATCAGCATAACTATAGGCATAGAGTATGGTCGAGTTGATGTTATTATCGTTTATGTTAAAGGGTAATTTTTCTTCACCCCATTCCAGCCAGTAGCTGGCGCTGTCGGGCATTCCCATTTCGCTGTATTTATTTGCGAGCTCAGTAATACTGAAGCGATAATTGCCCAACATGCGACGAATATTTTCATCGAAGTAATTGTCGGGCTCATTCCATTCTCTAAACTGGAAATTTGAAAGTCGTTTTGCATGAATGCTCGCATCCATCCATCCGTACCCCTGCGATTGTCGGCGCTGAGGCACTACACGGAACGCTTTCCCTTCGAATCGGAAGTAAGGCTGCAAGTTCATTTGACTTTGACTTGAAACCGTATTTGCAAAATACACTGGTCGCAACCAATCATTATTGCG
>CAYNKF010000263.1:1288-4135 GCA_964397705.1 uncultured Balneolaceae bacterium
AAATTCAAAATAACCTCGTCCTGTACCTGGGTATAGTATCGTCGGTTACCCTGACGATCTTGTCCGGCCGAGCGTCCCTCATAGTACCAGGCTACTTCGCTATCAAGAGAGTCAATAGGAATTTGGAAATGTATCTTTGATAAGTCCAGTCCAAGATTCTTACTGGTATCAACACCGGTTGCTTGTTTGTAATTTTCCATGCTGCTAAATGCATTTTGCAGCATGTTTTTATCCACGGGTATTCTCAGTGTATCGGGATTGTGCATTGAGAGCCCGCTGGTCAACTGCTCAACTTTTTCATTATCGAAAGAAATAGGGAGGGGAGCAGATTCATGAGACCACTGATCCCTTAGCTGCTTGATGTACCAATCCGTATTAAGTAAACTCAGACAGACAATACGAACATCGGTTCGTACCCCCTCAACCTCTTGTAGATACCAGAGCGGGAAAGTATCGTTATCCCCATTCGTAAATAATATTGAGTTAGGAGCTGTAGAGTTTAATAGGTTATAGGCATAATCAGGGGCAACATATCGGTCACCACGATCGTGATCATGGAAGTTTTGCATGCCCATCCACACAGGAGCAGCTATAAATGATATTCCCAGAATAGCATACGAAATAAGTTTATTAGACTTTAAATAATCCTTAACTAATTCTACTAATCCTATGCCACCCATACCAATCCATATGGCAAAAGCAAAGAACGATCCCACATAGGCATAGTCTCGCTCGCGCGGTTGCATGGGAGTTTGATTAAGATAAAAGATGATAGCCAGACCGGTAAAGACAAATAATGCCAGCACTGAGAGTGCTCGTTTCCAATCATTTTGGAAGTGAAACAACATCCCAAAAATCCCAATCAAAAACGGTATATAGAAATAACTGTTGTGGGCAGGGTTATCTTCATGTTCACTATCAGTAAATCCTGCCTGCCATCCGGCATCCTGTATATCAGCGTCACGGCCAATAAAATTCCAGGCAAAATACCGCCAGTACATGTGATTTACCTGATAGCGTAAAAAGAAATCCCAATCGCTTGAATATTGTGCATACTGCCTCATATGCTGAGGATTTGAGGAGTAACGCCGAGGAAAGAAGGTTTCCTCATCACGATTAAGTGTTCCCTGACTGTTATCGTAGGTATTTCCCGTTAACAGCGGGGTCTGACCATATTGTTCGCGTTCCAGATAATCAATAAAAGCTTCTACGGTTTCAGGATCGTTTTCGTCAATGGGAGGGTCGGCGATTGAACGGATAAAAATAAGCGAATAGGAGGAGTAGCCGATAAGAATCATTGTATAACAAAGTAATACTATATTGGCAATCCGATGCCCATTCTTATGGGTATAGTAAAGTCCGAAACTCATAGCTATCACAACTAAAATAATAAAGCCTAAGGGACCAATGAGTCCATAGCTGGCATTGGTAACCCATTCCATGAGGCTGGGAATTCCCTGTATGGTACCGGGATAAACAAGCAAAAAGGCCCCCGCAGAAACGGCCATGAGTACGCCAAAAGACTGATAGCTGAATTCATATTTTTTGAAGTATATGATCAGTGCTACAAAAAACAGGGCAAGTAGATTTAGAAGATGAATACCCAGAGCGATCCCAAAAAGATAAGCAATGAGGATTATCCAACGCTCATTGTAGGGCTCATCATGATTTTCAGCCCAAACCAATGCCAGCCATACTACCATAGCCGTAAACAGCATTGAAAGGGCATAAACCTCGGCTTCAACAGCACTAAACCAGAACGTATCTGAAACAGCAAAGGTCGCAGCACCAAGAATTGCTCCGCCATACATACCTATTTTGTCAATAGTTAGCATGTTGCCAGGAGCTCCTTTCCACTCTCTAACCAACCGTACAATAATAAGGTATAACAGCATGACGCTAAGAGCGGAACTAAGAACACTAATAAAGTTTATGCTGGCGGCTACATAGGCCGTAGGCATAAACATGGAAAAAATGCGACCCAGTAGTGAATAAAACGGGGCTCCGGGAGGGTGATTAACTTGGAGTCCGTGACCAACGGCAATAAATTCCCCCGCATCCCAGAAGCTGGCCGTTGGGGCCATGGTAATAAAATATAATATGAGAGAGGCGAAAAATGTGATTAAAGCTAACGTACGGTTGGTCGTCTTATGATTCGAAAACATTCGTACTAATACCTTAAATGCTGTTTAAATAGATTTCTTTAGCAGCCAATAATAGTCATAGGTGTGATAGAATCAAAATGATAATAGTCGCATTTACCTACTGCAAAAGATTAATTAACGACTATCAATTGGGAATATTTTTTTTTAAAAGTAGTAACGATCGTAAGTGTAGGTTGCCACTTCGCAAAAAAATCATTAAAAATAGACGCGAGAAATTAAAACCCATTAAAGAATGTGGAATATACTATATGAGTGGTAAAAATGGATCAGGGGATCTCTTTTCAACAAAATTGGGGCTCATTTTAAGTGTGCTGGGCATTGCCGTTGGGACAGGGAATATTTGGAGGTTTCCCCGTATTGCCGCACAGAATGGAGGCCAGGAGGGGGCCGGTGCTTTTCTTATTGCATGGATTACCTGCCTGTTTCTGTTTTCGATTCCTTTGATTATTGCTGAATACGGTATAGGCCGACATGGAAGAAAAGGCGTAGTTGGATCATTCATAAATTTAGTCGGAAAAAAGTACGCCTGGATGGGTAGCTTTATTGGTTTTGTAGCTACTGCAATCATGTTTTACTACAGCGTAGTGGCCGGTTGGTGTCTTTACTATTTAGCAGAATCCATATTTTCGAGTCTGCCTGCGAGCATGGGACAAGCCGAAACTATTTGGTATGGCTTTCAGGG
>CAYNKF010000264.1:0-4131 GCA_964397705.1 uncultured Balneolaceae bacterium
AACAAGCACTTAAGATCAAAGCAAAATTATTTCGCGGATTTGCAGATCCTTCTCGCCTGATGCTTATTGAGGTACTTCGCAATGAGAAAAAAAGTGTAGGAGAATTGGTAGAGATTACTGGCCTATCACAACCTAATGTTTCAAATCACTTGCGCTGTCTAGCTGATTGCGATCTAGTTAAAAGGGAACGAGACGGTCGTTATATCTACTATAGTCTTAGTGATAAACGCATAAAAACGATTCTTCAGAAATCTGAACAGCTTCTATCAGAAGTTGCCAAAGGAGTGTACGATTGCACGCGATATCAATCAACTAAAATGAATTAGAACCCAATGAGTAAAAAAGAAGTTCAACTCCTAATAAAAGGCATGGATTGCTCCGGCTGTGCCAATAATGTAAAAAATGCTCTAGAACAGCTTGAAGAAGTAGAATCTGCAGAAGTATTTCTATCCGCTGAAAAAGCCAGAGTTCGTACAAGAACCGACCACCCTGACCTTAATACCTTTAAAAAAGCTGTAGAGGACATTGGCTATCATATCCATGATGATACTACAGATCAATCTCAGCAGAAAAACAAATCACTCAAAGAAAAAGCTCAGAAATCTTTCCGCCTATTTGGTCTTGTTTTCGGAGTAATATTGCTGATCGTTATAGCCGGGGAATGGCTCGGACTTTTTCAGGCATTAACACAATGGGTGCCATTCTGGACAGGCACTGCCCTCGTACTTTTAATGGGATATCCTGTCTTTAAACAGGTTATTGTAGCTGCTAAAAAGGGACTGGTCACCCCACACGCTTTAATGGCCCTGGGATCACTTACGGCTTTGGCCGCCGGAGAATGGGTCACGGCCGGCATAGTCGTATTTTTCATGCGTACCGGTGATTATATCGAAAGCTATACGACCGAAAAAGCCCGAGATTCACTTCGCTCATTAACAGAACTTGCCCCACAGACAGCTACCGTATTGCGTGACGGCACCGAAAAAGAAATCCCCATCGATCAGGTTAATCAGGGAGAACAGATTATAGTACGACCGGGTGGTAAGATTCCGGTAGATGGAACTGTTATAGACGGTCAAGCCACTATTGATGAATCCCCCATTACCGGTGAATCAATGCCCGTAGAAAAAACGGAAGGTTCCCATGTTTATGCATCCACCATAGCCCAGGGCGGATTTCTCACTCTAAGAGCAGAAGCAATAGGAAATGATTCCACCTTCGGTAAAATTATCAGCATGGTGGAAGAAGCCGAATCCCAGAAAGGAGCTGTACAGCGGTACGCCGATAAATTCTCGGCATATTATCTACCGGTGGTAGCTTCCATCGCCATATTGACCTACCTCATCAGCGGCGACCTGATGGCAACCGTTGCCGTAATGGTGGTAGCCTGTGCCTGCGCATTTGCCCTTGCTACGCCCGTTGCCTTGTTGGCTTCTGTTGGATCCAATGCAAAACGCGGCGTACTTATCAAAGGCGGTAAATATATTGAAGCTCTTGCCAGGGCCGATGTCTTGCTTATTGACAAAACGGGAACACTCACTTTTGGCCAACCCGAAATTTCGGATATCATTACCCTCAACGGAATTACTGAGGGCGAATTGCTAATCATGGCGGCCAGTGCCGAGCAATACTCTGATCATCCCATCGGCAAAGCTGTTGTGAACGCCGCCCAAAAACGTCACTTGGCACTACAAAAACCGGATGACTTCGAGGAAATAATGGCAAATGGAGTCCGTGCTGAATTTAAAGATCATACTGTAACTGTTGGCAACGAACGACTGCTTGAAATTGACAAGAAACACATCCGCCCAACCATCCAAAAAATCAAAGAAAAAGGGAAAACAGCTATCATCGTACAAAAAGATGGCCTGCCCGTTGGAATACTCTCTGCGCAAGATACGGAACGATCTGAAGCAGGCACAGCTCTTAAAAATCTACGTGGCCAACATTCGTTTGAGTCTGTTGAACTTTTGACAGGGGATAATACTGAAACGGCACGGCACTTAGCTAACAAATTAAACATCGAATACAGAGCCGAACTGTTACCTGAAGACAAAATCGATATTGTAAAACAATACCAAACCAAGGGTCAAACGGTCGTGATGATCGGTGATGGCGTAAATGATGCCCCCGCCCTTGCTCAGGCTGATGTGGGCATTGCCATGGGTACAACCGGTACGGATGTAGCCATAGAAACGGCAGATGTCACCCTCATGCGTGATGACTGGAATCTCGTGCCCGATCTTTTTACCTCTGCAAATGCGACAATGAACATTATCAAATGGAATTTTGGATTTACAACTGCATATAATTTAGTGGGACTTTCTCTCGCGGCATTTGGCATCCTCCCTCCCGTTTTAGCTGCAGCGGCTCAGTCATTACCGGATGTGGGCATATTACTTAATTCATCACGGCTGTTAACAAAATAAGTTGCTTTGGCTGATTCAACTATTCATCGCTACAATCTTAAGGCAAAAAAGTATGAGCAAAAATGGCGGAGATATCTCGACCACACGCACCGTATACTACTCAAACATATCGAAGTTACCCCAACAGATATAATTTTAGATCCCAGCGGTGGGACGGGCTTACTAGCTGAAAAACTTTTTGCCCAAGATTATACTTTCGATCATTTAGTAATTAATGATCCTTCAAATCAAATGCTTGCCATTGCCCGCCAACGGCTTGCCGACAAATCCTCAATCAGCTTTGATAATCAAAAGGTTCAAGACCTCTCCTATCCGCAGAATCACTTTAGTAAAATTATCTGCCTGAATTCTTTTCATTTTTATGAACAACAGGAACAGGTTTTAAATCAGTTTTATAAACTCTTAAAGCCGGGTGGACAACTTTATATACTTGATTGGAATCGAGAAGGATACTTCAGAATCGTGAATACATTGATACGTTGGTCAAGCTCAGAATATATAAATACTCGTTCGCTGCTTGAGCTACAGCAAATGATCTCGAATAATAGATTTTCTATTCAAGCATCATACAGCTGGAACTGGCGATACTGGAAATTAATGTTTACAGAAGGAATCAAGTAGAAATCAACTTGGTGCTGTAAAAATCGAACAATATCTTTAGCGCAAACTTGAACAACTTTTTATTGATGACGATGAAAAAATGCGCCTTTCTTTCGATGGATAACCTCGATGACTTTGAAGTCTATGACCATCTTCTTTTTGAGCCGTTAAAAAAGCTAGGATGGCAAGCAGAGGAAATTTCCTGGTGCAACGATCAGGTAGACTGGAATTACTATGAGGCCGTAATTATCCGAAGTCCCTGGGATTATCAAAAGGATCCCAAAGCCTTTTTGAAAGTACTGAACGAGATAGAAGAATCGGAAGCCCTACTCGAAAACAGTCTGGAAATCGTCAACTGGAATATTGATAAAACCTATCTTCGTGATCTTGAATCTCAAGGTGTTGAGATTGTTCCCAGTTGCTGGTACCAAACATTTAATGCAGACCTATTTCCAAGTGTTTTTTCTAATTTGAAATCAGAAGAAATCGTAATTAAACCTACCATCAGTGCCGGTGCTGATGATACTTTTCGTATTCATGAGTCGAACTATGGCATTTTTATTAATGACCTAAAATCCATTTTCAAAGATCGTCCATTTTTAGTGCAACCATTTATGGACAATATTACTGAGGAGGGCGAATTCTCGGTTTTCTTTTTTGGGGATACCTACAGCCACACCATCCTCAAGACTCCCAAAACCAACGACTTTCGCGTGCAGGAAGAGCACGGCGGCAGGTTAACGTTAGTTGAACCGGAATACAATCTGCTGGACGTAGCCCAAACTATGCGCGATATGATTCAACCTGAACCATTGTATACGCGCGCCGATTACGTCCGCACAGCTCACAATACTTTTGCGCTGATGGAGCTTGAACTCATAGAGCCTTCACTCTATTTCAACATGGATCCGGAATCACCCGAACGATTTGCAAAAGTGTTCGATAGTTGGATGAAAAAGAAATCCGTTCGTCAGTAATTAATAAACTACAACTACTGTGCGAGTCTAATTAGTTGTAGTCAAAAACTTACGTAAACACATCTTTTATTTTTGAGAAGAATCCTTTGCCGTCATCTTCTCTGTTTGAAGCCTTGAAATGTTCG
>CAYNKF010000265.1:0-4119 GCA_964397705.1 uncultured Balneolaceae bacterium
CAACGCTTACAGCTGGAAAACATGAACTTATGGGCGACGAACCCGAATCGGTGGATGGTGGAAAAGATAAAGGGCCCGACCCCTACGATTACCTGTTAATGTCATTGGGCTCATGCACCGTTATGACGATCAAAATGTATGTGCAGCACAAAGGTTGGGATCATGTAGATGATATCTACATGGAGTTACGTCACAATAAACGTCATGACGAAGATTGCCAAAACTGTGAAGACCCGAAGAGCCGCATTGATATCATCGAAAAAGAAGTTATCGTGGAAGGCGATGTTACCGATGAACAGCTCGATCGTATCTTGGATATTTCCCAAAAATGCCCCGTACATCGTACGTTAATGAGTGATATTAAATTAGAGAGCAGTATAACCCAAAAATAGATTAACCCCTTAATCTAATAAATACTTAAAATAGAAAAGCCCACGGAGGTCTCCGTGGGCAAAGCATTAAAATAAATGTGATTACTAATCTACAGCTGCAGGTTCTTGTCCTTCGCTATAGGCGTCAATAGGCACGCAATTACACATTAAATTGCGATCGCCATAGGCATCATCAACACGGCTAACTGCAGGCCAGAATTTATCAAACCGCAGATAATCCAGCGGAAAGATCGCCTTTTCGCGACTATAGGGACGCTCCCAATCATCGGCCATTGCCACCCGCATAGTATGCGGCGCATGCTTCAGTACGTTATTTTCCGGATCTACGTGGCCTTCCTCAATTTCTCTTATTTCTTCACGAATTGAAATCATGGCCTCACAAAAACGATCAAGCTCATCTTTCGTTTCGCTTTCTGTAGGCTCAATCATCAGCGTTCCGGGAACCGGAAATGACATCGTGGGAGCATGGAATCCATAATCCATAAGACGCTTGGCTACATCAATTGACTCTACGCTAGCTGATTGCTTAAAGGGACGAATATCTACAATAAATTCATGAGCAGTACGCCCGTTTTTGCCAGTATAGAGAATGGGATAATGCTCCTTTAATCGCTCTTTAAGATAGTTTGCGTTGAGAATGGCAAATTCAGAAGCTCTGGTAAGACCTTGAGCACCCATCATTTTGATATATGCATATGAAATTGACAAGATACTGGCACTGCCCCATGGAGCCGCCGAAATGCTTTTGATCGCATGTTCGCCTCCAGTCTCCTTAACAGCATTACCCGGCAGAAACGGAGCAAGTTCTTTAGTAGCGGCTATTGGGCCCATTCCCGGTCCACCGCCGCCGTGTGGAATGCAGAATGTTTTATGCAGATTCAGGTGACAAACATCAGCGCCAATTTCAGCAGGACTCGTAAGCCCCACTTGAGCATTCATGTTGGCTCCATCCATATATACTAATCCACCATTATCATGAATAACTTGGCAAATTTCTTTGATATCTTCCTCAAATACCCCGTGCGTCGACGGGTACGTAACCATCAGTGCTGCCAGATTTTCTTTATTGGCCTCTACCTTTTGACGTAGATCATCAAGATCGATATTTCCATGTTCGTCACAATCAGTAACTACAACGTCCATGCCGGCCATAACCGCACTGGCAGGATTCGTACCATGAGCAGAATCTGGCACAATAGTTACATTGCGATGACCTTCACCGTGATGCTTATGATAGGCTCGAATAGTCATCAGTCCTGAAAACTCACCCTGTGCTCCCGAGTTGGGCTGTAGTGAAACAGCAGGAAACCCGGTAATAGCAGCAAGCTGATCCTCCAACTTATCAAATAATTCATGATATCCTTTAGCTTGATCTTCAGGAGCAAATGGATGAATTTTACCAAATTCAGACCATGTTAACGGGATCATTTCTGATGTGGCATTGAGCTTCATCGTACAGGAACCCAGCGAGATCATGGAATGTACCAAAGAAAGGTCTTTATTTTCCAACTTCTTCAAATAGCGAAGCATCTCATGCTCGGAGTGATATAAGTTAAATACCGGGTGCTCCAAATAATCAGAGGTTCGACTTAGCTTTTCAGGATAATCGACCTCGATAGATTCCGATACCTTGAATACGTCAATCTCCTCTCCAGCCTCGTTCAGTGATGCAAAAATTGTAAGTAATTCCTTAACATGATCCAGATCCTTCGCTTCATCAAAAGAAATTCCAACAGCAGACTCATCGAAGTAGCGCAGGTTTAATTTGTGATCAAGCGCTTTCTGTCGGAGTTTTTCTTTCTGATCATCATCTTCAAGCCTCACTTTAAGCGTATCAAAATAAAGATCATTTACTACCTCAAAGCCAAGCTTTTCAAGACTTTTATCCATTATTTTCGCCAGTCCATGAATTCGCTCGGCAATGCGTCGCAAGCCATTGGGACCATGATAAACGGCATAAAATCCGGCAATTACCGCAAGCAGTACCTGCGCCGTACAAATGTTAGATGTTGCCTTTTCGCGCCGAATATGCTGCTCCCGTGTTTGCAGCGCCATTCTATAAACTGGGTTCTCTTCGGTATCTTGCGTAACCCCAATAATACGTCCGGGAATCTTGCGCTTATATTTTTCACGGGTCGCAAAATATGCGGCATGCGGCCCGCCATACCCCATGGGCACCCCAAAACGCTGTGTGGACCCAACAACTACATCGGCCCCCATTTCACCGGGCGGTGTTAATAGCGTTAGACTCAACAAGTCCGCCGCCACTACCGATTGCACACTATTTTCTCCGCAAGCAGCAATCAAATCAGAATAATCTTCTACAGTACCGTCAGTAGTAGGATATTGCAGTAATATTCCAAAAAGCTCTTTATCCGTGACATCAAGCTCGTTGTGATCACCAATCACTACTTCAATATCCAGCGGTTCGGCACGTCCTTCTACTACATCTATCGTTTGCGGATGACAAAGCTCCGAAACAAAAAATTTGTGCGCTTCCTTACGCTTGGCACCGCGCCGCATGGAATAGAGCATCGACATAGCTTCGGCCGCTGCCGTTCCCTCATCCAACAACGAAGCATTGGCAAGTTCCCTTCCGGTCAAATCAGAAACCATTGTTTGAAAATTAATCAGTGCTTCAAGGCGGCCCTGCGCAATCTCAGCCTGATATGGAGTATAAGCTGTATACCATCCGGGATTTTCAAGAACATTGCGTAGAATTACATTGGGGGTCAACGTGTCATGATACCCCATACCAATGTATGATTCGTAAATTTCATTTTTATTGGCTAAATCACGAAACTCTTCAAGAAACCGATATTCACTCATCGGTTCATCAAGATCAATTTGATCATTGAGGCGAATACCTTTGGGAATGGTTTGTCCAATAAGTTCATCAACAGAAGAAGCACCAATGGCTGAGAGCATTTCATCTTCCTGCTTTTTATCAGGTCCATTATGCCGGTGCATAAAACGTTCTTTATCGAAATCGACGCTCATCGAAAGGGATTTTTTGTTAAAAATGTCAATTGGATCTAGTAACAAAGATCCACTCCTAATGGTTCTTCTTTTAATAAAGAAATCAACCATATCAACGGAAATTCTATAAGTGCAAGAAAGTAAGGAAAAGTCTCCGAAATAAACAGCCTGCAGCTCTTATTATAATCTGCTATTGTATGCAAGTAATAGCAGCTGAAGGAAAGAATGACTTATAGAAAGGTAGGTTTATCTCACTATGCTTGTTTGCTATCCAAGAACCCCAAATCCCATACTTGCATACGGCCAGAAATAATAAATCAAAATCCCAACAATGAGGGCCGGTATGGTCGTATAGATAGTAGCAATAATGGCTGCTTTCATATCGATAGCCATAAGCGGAAATAGTGCATCACCATCTTGGCTGATTGCGTTAGCAACTAAAGCAGAAAAAGGAATTTGATTGCTGGCATAAAGTGTAGCAAAAATTATCTGAGGACCACATCCCGGCACAATACCCAGTGCAGCTCCCGCTACTGGTGCCCAAATGCCTACAGCTGCTGCCAGTGCTCCAATTTCCAGGGAGAAAATAACAATCGAATATTCATAAATAAGATATGCTGCAATTACCCATACCGTGACCATGCTCGTTTCCATTGCAGCATGTTTGAAGGTACTGTAGGTGTTAGAAAAACTATGCATTTTACCCGACCCTTCTTCTCCAATAAACCGCCGCCCCACCACATAGAGA
>CAYNKF010000266.1:0-4114 GCA_964397705.1 uncultured Balneolaceae bacterium
ACCCCTAAGTCATATATATTATCTGAAAGTTTCGTACTAAAATATTCTGATATGCAACGCTTCCATAGTTTTAAAAACCATTACTCAATACTGATTTTTGCTTTTTTATTTACGGGAATAGTTGATACAGTGGTCGGGCAGTCCTTGAAAGCCACGGCTGATACGGCAATTACAACGCAGCACGAGCAAAATATTAACGGACAAGATGTGCGTTATACTGCTACGGTAGGAAATCAGCCCGTATGGAATGATGATGGCAAACCTATTGCCACGCTTTTTTATACCTATTATAAACGAACGGATATTGATGATACAGAACGACGACCGCTTGTCATTTCCTTTAACGGCGGGCCGGGTTCAGCCTCGGTTTGGATGCATATTGGATATACGGGACCCAAGAAGGTAAAAATCAGTGACGAGGGATTTCCTGTACAACCTTACGGCGTAGAGAATAATCCGCATTCTATACTGGATGTGGCCGATATTTTGTACGTCAATCCAGTAAATACTGGTTTTTCACGGATATTAGATGAAGAAGTTGATCGGGAAAAGTTTTTTGGGGTGAATACTGACGTTGAATATCTAGCAGACTGGATCGATACCTTTGTCTCAAGAAACAATCGGTGGAAGTCGCCTAAATTTCTAATAGGAGAAAGCTATGGCACCACGCGTGTTTCTGGGTTAGCTAACGAGCTACAATCCTCTCAGTGGATGTTCCTGAACGGAGTGATCCTGGTTTCTCCTACGGGTTTGGGTATTGACCGTGAAGGACCGGTCGATGATGCGCTGACACTACCATATTTTACAGCAACGGCATGGTATCACAATGCTCTTCCAGATAAACTACAGCAGCAGGATTTAGGCGATATACTACCGGAAGTGGAGAACTATACTGTTGACACTTATATCCCGGCGTTAACCCGTGGCGGTACGTTAAATGATTCTACGAAGCAACGTATAGCAAAGAAAATTTCCTACTACTCTGGCATCGATGAAGAAAAGATTTTGGACCGTAATCTACGCATGTCTACTTCGTTTTTCTGGAAAGAGTTGCTGCGAGATGCAAAAGAGTTGACGGTGGGGCGGTTGGATTCCCGATACAGGGGGCAGGATCGCGAAAATGCCGGGAATCGATATGATTATGATCCGGCATTAACAGCATGGAATCATGCTTTTACGCCTGCGATAAATGATTATCTACGCAACAGCTTAGGATATAAGACCGATCTGCAATATTGGATGTTTGGTCCGGTCCATCCATGGGATCGAGACAGAAATAGTACGGGCGAAAATCTGCGATCAGCCATGGCAGAAAACCCTTATCTAAATGTACTTGTACAGTCAGGTTATTTCGATGGCGGTACACCGTATTTTGATGCAAAGTATACTATCTGGAATATGGATCCAAGCGGTAAACTGCAGGATCGAATATCTTTTAAAGGATACCGAAGCGGACACATGATGTATCTCCGTAAAGAAGATCTAAGTTCTTCTAATCAAGATATCAGGGAGTTTATTGAGCAGTCGATTCCCGAAAAAGGGGAGCCGGCCAAATATTAATATTTAAGATTAGCATTTATGAACTATTTGAAAGTTGTCATACTGGGATTTTTTGTTATACTAAGTGGATGGACTTGTAATACAACAGATACTTCTTCCAATTACTTTCTTTTTGTGGGGACCTATACCGGAGAAGGTAGTGAAGGTATCTACCTGTACAAGTTTGATGCCAGTACTGGTTCTATCGATTCAATAGGGGTGACCAAGGGAGTTGATAATCCATCCTATTTAACCTTATCTGAAGATCACTCCAATTTATATGCTGTCAATGAAACCGCTGATTCCGTTAGTTCAACAGTTAGTGCTTTTTTGTTCGATAAGAAAAAAGAAGAACTCACCTTTCTAAATAAACAGTCCAGCATGGGAGGGGCTCCATGTTATATTAGTATTGACAACAGTGGGAAGGCTGTGTTTGTGGGTAATTATGTTGGCGGGAGTGTTTCACTATATCCTGTTCGCGATGATGGTTCTTTGGCAAACGCTAAGGCAACGATCCAACATCGGGGAAACAGCGTTAATAAAAATCGACAGAACAGTCCGCATGTACATTGTACGGTTTTGTCAGCTGATGGCGATCACCTTTTGGTGAGTGATTTAGGTACAGATAAGATTTACGGCTATGCTTTCGATAGCCAGACCCTAAGTCTTGATTCGCAACCTGCATTTACATACACCGCTAAAGCAGGTGCAGGCCCCCGGCACATTACGAATTATCCCAATGGACAGTTCGCCTACGCTATTAATGAGTTAAATGGGACGGTGGTGGCTTTCGAATACGAGGCCGGTTCGTTGCAAGAGCTACAAATGATCAGCACGTTGCCAGAAAATTATGAAGGAGTGATCTCTGGAGCTGATATACGCATTTCACCAGATGGAGAATTTCTTTACGCATCAAATCGAGAAGACCTTAATGACATTGTGATTTATAGTATTGATAGGAAACAAGGAACGCTTACCAAGGTGGGAAGGCACTCAACCAAGGGGGTACATCCACGAAACTTTACGATCGATCCTACAGGAAAATACCTGATGGTAGCAAATCGCAAAACCGATAATATTGTGATCTTTAAACGAGATAGGGAAGATGGTTCATTAGAGGCTACTGGGAAAGAGATAAAGGTTTCTCAGCCGGTATGCCTAAAGTTAATTCCAGCAGATTAGTTTATAGAGGCTTGCAAAACCTGACAAACAACAGCTTTGAGAGGCCTAAATTACCGTTAAAAGGATAAGTCGGTGGTATAGGCACCTTGGGAGATAAGCACTATAATTTTTAAAGTCCTTTTAATAAAAAGTCAATAACTAAGGTTATCAGGGATATAATAAATATGATTTTTGATGCCGAATTATTATCTGAGGGTTAGTTTGGCCACTGTTTCTATGTGGTAAGTCTGAGGAAACATGTCGACCGGTTGCACCTCTTGAATTTGATATACTTCATTAAGCTCTTTTAAGTCACGGGCCATCGTTGAGCTATTGCAGCTCACATAGACGAGCTTGGGGACTTTCAATTCTTTGAGTCGTTCAACAACATCGGGATGCATGCCAGCACGGGGAGGATCGGTAATGAGGCAATTGGGTTCACCAAACTCCTCCGTAATCTCTTGGGTAAATACATCTTTCATATCTCCTTCGATAAAAGAGACATTTGTAACCTCATTATCCTCCGCATTTTTTCTAGCATTATTGATTGTCACTTCTTCTAACTCAATGCCAATTATATGCTTGCAGTATTCACTTAAAAAAAGGCTAAGTGTTCCTACACCGCAGTAGAGATCATAAAGAATATCATCTTCACTAGCGTCAGCAAAGGATTTTGCAACTTTATATAGTCGTTCTGCCTGGGCCGTATTTGTTTGGAAAAAAGCATTGGCATCAATGGTAAAGTGGTAGGGTCCGATATGGTCAGTAATGAATCCCGGACCATGAAGAACTTTTTCATATCGTCCTTCTGCGGTGGGAGAACGGGTATCATTGACATTGTTTACAATGGTCGTAATTTCCGGAAATTCATCCAACAGTGCATGGGTTAAAGCTTCCATCACATCCTGATCATCCTTATAGGTGACGACATTGACCATTAAGTCTTCGGTATAATGAGCCTTCCGTATGACTAGGTTTCGCATAAATCCTTCATGGTCAATACGATTGTATGGTTCAATATCGTACTCAATACACCATGAACGAACAAAATCAAGGATTTTGAAAGATATCGGATCTTGTAAATGGCATTCACTGAGATTTAAGATCTTGTCAAAACGTCCGGGTGCATGTAATCCCGCCGCAAAACAGCGATCACTTATGAACTCATCGCGGTTGATTTCTTCTTGACTCAACCAACGCTTGTGGCCCATAGAATACTCCATCTTATTGCGATAATAAAACTCATTATCACAGCCAATGGTCGGGTTTACCTCAAGATCTGTCAACCCACCAATACGGTGTAAGTGATCTTCAACTTGGTCGCGTTTAAACTTCAATTGTTTTTTATAAGAGACATGCTGCCAGTTGCATCCGCCACAGTTTGTTGCATGCTGACATTTCGGTTCAATACGAT
>CAYNKF010000267.1:0-4102 GCA_964397705.1 uncultured Balneolaceae bacterium
TACCATGCAGCTTTTGGGTCTTCACAATGTGCAAAACATGTTGCTGGCGGTGGGTATGGCCCGATCGTTTGGATTGCGCCTTACCACGATGGCGATGGCTGCTTCTCGTATGGAACCCGTGGAGCACCGGCTGGAATTGAAATCACAAAACGGCATAACGGTGATTGACGATGCTTTTAACTCCAATCCCGTGGGTGCTAAAAATGCTGTCGAAACTCTGGCAGCATTTAGCAACGGACGTAAAATTGTAATAACACCCGGAATGATTGAACTGGGCGATCTACAGGAGCAAAAGAATCGTGAATTCGGTGAGCAAATCGGTAATGCTGGTTTAGATCTGGTTATCTTGGTGGGCGAAAGCCAAACAGAGTCCATTAGAGAGGGAATTGCATCAACCCATTTTGACATTGAAAAGGTTAAAACGGTAAGCAGCCTCTATGAAGCAAATCGGTTGATGCAGGATTTTGCCGAAGACGGTGACGTAGTACTTTACGAGAATGACCTGCCGGATAGTTTTAATGAGTAGAATGAAATTAAGGCCCACAGGGATTTTCAACTATAAGAGGGCTATCTAAAATAATACATGGTGTCATTCTGAACTCGCTTCAGAATCTAAAGTATGGTTAGTACTACCTGTAGATAGATCCTGAACTAAATTCAGGATGACGCTATAGTTATATATAGTTTGGAAAATGTCACGAAGTATGTGCTAAGCCAATCATTTTTAAATATACATCTTGTAGATATATGGCAGTACAATGGATTCGGCCAGATAAAAAATCCACTTCAAAAGTAAACTTCAGCTGTTAATAAGTCTATAAACCTATTTTTATCCCCACCCCAGAATTGTGGAATCCAATGGTGGAATTGCCATTTCCATCTATAAAGGCATTAAGGCCAACCTCTGCAAAAATGGCAAATTTAGAACTTAGCCGATACGAAGATCCTAATAGTAACCCTGGTCCAATTAGCGAATCTTCAAATAGCATATTTACATTAAGTCCCCAGTAGGTATTCAACGTTTCACTATTCACCCAATTGGTATAGCGAAGATAACTAAGATCTAAAAACAGTTGATTATCATGGGGGGATAGGTTTGAATAAGTTGTTACAAAGCCAAGTAATCTTAACTCACTATTTTTACTTATCCCGTAGGATACCCCTGCAGCAGGAGAGATGCTGCTAACCTTTATAGAAAAAGAGGTAGTGCCTTCGGAAGGTTGGCCAACCCTTTGGGCGGTTGCTACATCAGCCGGCAAACTTATTAAAAGAACTAACCAAGCTCCTGAAAGTAATAGCAGAGTGTAATGAAGTGACTGATGAAATGGATGTTGTAACTTTTGCTCTCTCTTGTTGAAAGTCATATCTACTGATTGATGATTGAATTGTCATAATAATGAGTAAAATAAGATGAAGCCCACTAAAACAGTGCACATATTGCCTCATCTAATATATATAACAGTTATTTAGCCAGCCATGACTTGTTCAATCTCATTCCGTTCTTTTGGGACAGTCGTCATATTTTCATAACCATCTTCGGTAACGATAATATTATCTTCGATGCGGACACCGCCAAAGTCCATCATGTCGTTAAGTTTCGAAGCATTCAGAAATTTCGAAGCCTTATCATCTTCTAGGGCAGGTTTTAAAAGGGCAGGAACAAAATAAACACCTGGTTCTATAGTTAGAACCATTCCCTGCTGTAAGGTTCGACGCGTTCTCAGATACTTTATGCCGGGGCGATCAATGCGTTCCACTCCTTTTGGATATCCGCCAACGTCATGCGTGTCCAATCCAAGAAAATGGCCAAGTCCGTGAGGAAAGAAGAGTGCAAAAATATCCTCTTCCATAAGGTCGTCGATCGAACCTTCAACAATGTCTGCATCTTTAAGCCCCTGCATCATTACACGTGCGGCCAGAATATGCAGATCCTCCATTTTTACATCAGGCTTTGAAGCATCAATAACTTGTTTTTGGGCCTCCAACACCGCTTCATAAATTTCGCCCTGCAAATCAGTAAATGTTCCGTTGGCAGGATAGGTGCGGGTAAAATCGGAGGCATAGCCATTGCACTCATAACCGGCATCGATTAAGAACAGGTCCCCATCTGTTATCTCGCGGTTGTTTTCAACATAGTGGAGAATGGCGCTGTTTTCTCCTGCCGCGAAAATACCATTGTAGGCATCCTGCATCAGGCCATTTTTAATTTGATGATAATCGAAAACAGCTTTCATTTCGTGCTCGTATTTTCCAGGCTCCAAAGCTTCCAGTACAGCCTTATGAGCGATGTTATTCACACGAGCAGCTTCACGCATCTGGTCAAGCTCCCAGTCTGTTTTAAATACGCGACAATGTGTCAAGGCATCTTCAAGAGTATCGAGATCGATGGGCAGGTCTCGCTCAAACTTTTCTATGAATTCAGCCTGCCTCTCTTCCAAGCAGTAAATTTTTTCAGGAGCTAACTCCTCAAGCACTTGAGGCAGCTTAGCCTCGTAATGGAGGTGGTCGGGTTGGTATTCCTCTTGCAGCTGATCCTTCGATTTAACACGCCCGTGCCAGACTGCATATTGGGCATCACGATTGGGAGCAAACAGGTGATAATCCTGATTTTTAAGATCGAAGATAAGATGAAAGTCCGGCTCATTTACACCGGTCAAGTACCAGAAATTTGACTCCTGACGAAAAGGAAACTCATAGTCGGTATCATACCGATACATCAATTCAGCGCCTTTCATGTAAACGATGGCAGATTCTTCGTCATCAAGCAGTGAGAATAATTTTTCGCGATGTAAATGATGCATAGAACAAATTTTTTAGTGAAAATGAGAGGTGGAAGTTACAGTAAAAATCGTATCCAACAAACTAAACAAAGCTTGTATTAATCAACATGTTTGATAAGTAATGTATCGATCTCTTTTACAATAGCCACTACCTGAGTTTTTGATTCCAGATCGATGTAATTACTCAGATCGAAAGTTTGAATGCCCTGTCGTGAATACACCGAACTATTTCCTTTTTTTTCGGCAAAAAGCACATCCAGGTTTACCTCCAAAACGGCTTTGTTTTCATTTTCTTTATTTAGAATAATCACCAATCGATTCCCTCCAAAAGCCGTGTTCAGGGTTGTCAAAGCCAGACGCCGGCCCTCGGATGTTTCTACGATTCTGTAATAGTGGTTGAGGTCAATATCAGAGGGGCTCTTACTGAAGGTCAAAAAATGGATTTCTGAGCCATTGCTCGACAGCCAAAGGTTGGGCAATGTTTCTTCAAGCCATAAATGCAGTTCAGGAGATGCTTTTTCACCGGCAAAGCCGCGTTTCTTCCATTCGCCAAAATCATACTGCAATTGCTTTTGCTGAAAATCCAAAAAATCCGGATGGTCATTTAATGGTGTTACGTTGGCAGACTCTTGATTTATGGCGTACCAGAAATCTGAAATGCCATTGGTCATTAACAAATAGGGGGCGCCTACTTTTTGGTTGTATCGTGCTACTTGTTTGGCTGTTTTCGCTGAAATAGAAACATACTCTGCCTTGCATTCAACTAGAAGTTTGGGATTAAACTGTTGGGAATAACAGATCAGGTCAGTCCGCATAGAGGTATCCCCGAGCTTGCCAATAGCTTCCTCGGTTGAAATACGGTGTTTAGACCAACCCCTCTGAATCAGGGCTTCCATAATACGTAATCGCACCCGTTCTTCGGGAAGGTTTTTAAGGGCTTTTTTGTGAATGGGATTCCAAAGCTTTTTCTTCCGATCACGCCATACTATCCGTGGATAAATATGTTTTGCAATACTTGCCATAAAACCAAATATAGGGATGATTTAAGAACTGCCAAGCTCTTTGTTTTACAATTTTAAAATAATCTAAGATGGGATAAATGATAAAAATGAAAAGTTTCCAAAAAACAAAAGGCCCCGAAATGCGGAGCCTTTTGGGATAAAAATTTCTTTTTACGACTATGCTGCTGCGGCTTCCTTTTCTTTATCCATCTGGCGATAGATAATGAGCTGTTGGCCGATAGATACGACATTATAAATCAGGTAGTAGCGACTGAGTCCGGCCGCAAAATTATTAAAGATAAATAGCAACATAAACGGGAA
>CAYNKF010000268.1:0-4092 GCA_964397705.1 uncultured Balneolaceae bacterium
CTAATGCCAAAATAACCGGCTCGGGGATCAAACTTTCGGGGCTCAAAATTATCATCCGGTAACTCTACAAAACTATGATGCTGTCGAACAGTAATCGCATCCGAGGTGGGCGTCACCGAACGAACCTGCCCGCCGGGATTACTTCCCGTAAACGTCAACGTTGCTTCAAATTCGGTATTCTTTGGAAAGTTCATAGTGGCCTCACGATACAACGCCGACCGACTTTTTTCTATGCTAAAACTTCCTTCGTTACTTTGCTGTAGACGCTTACTAACACCATGAGCGTCACGCATCAGAAATTCCGTAGCATCGACAAGAACCGCGTCATCATTCTGAGCAGCTATTTCAAATCCCCATAAAACAGATTTCGCAAAAGCATCTCGCACCGACTCTTTTTCTTTGGGATTGTTAGTTATCGCCCGGTAGGAGTAGTTAGGCTGCATCATCAGTACTTTGGGACCGCGACGCTCGAACGTTACGATTCGATCATCTCCCAGCTGATTACGATCGAGTCCAATATCGTTAGAACCGACTCCTGCCGTAAGTGAATTGACGTATAAAAACTCCGTATCGAACTTATCGATCTTTAGCCATACTTTGCCTGCATCATCATCCCAGTAATAGGTGAAGTATCCCTCCTCTTTTTCAAATCCCTCTGTTTTTTCATTGATCGAGGGGAGATCCTGAGATAAGCCGGTGGCCGCAGTGAACAAAAGAGTTAAAACTAATACAAGCAGTCGCTTCATCGGTGCAATATTTAATTGGAAAGTAAAACCGTTGGTAAGTAACTGGTTTTCACAGAAAGATTAAAATCCGGAAACATTTATTAAAGAAGTTCCCCAACATAAAGATGCCCAACACTTTAAAAGTGTCGGGCACTGTGTAGCATATTAAAAAGGAATTAAGCGTTACTCATCACCTTCATCATCGGCGTACATTTTAGCGAGATCATTGATCATCTCCTCGTTGATACCGGACGTAACAAATCCACCATCATGATAGAGATTCTGCATGGTCACCTTGCGGGTAAGATCAGAAAAGAGTGTCACGCAGTAGTCAGCACATTCATCGGCCGTGGGATTGCCCATGGGCGCAATTTTATCGGCAAAAGTATACATACCATCAAATCCTTTAATGCCACTACCCGCAGATGTTTTGGTCGGCGCCTGGGAAACGGTATTGACACGGATGCCGCGTTCGGCCAAACGACTTCCGTAGTTTCTAGCAATACTCTCGAGCAGTGCTTTGGCATCGTTCATGTCACTATACTTTGAAAATATACGCTGTGCCCCAATGTAAGACAATGCAACAATACTCCCCCCATCAGCCAGGATGTCAGCTTCATCCGCATAGCGAATCACCTTGTGTAGTGATACCGAAGAAATGTCCAGTGTTTGCTGTAACCAACTATAGTTAAGCTCCTCATACCTCTTCTTTTTGCGCACATTCGGCGACATCCCAATAGCATGAAGCATGAAGTCAATTTTGCCGTGCTCCTCTTTTACATTTTGCATCAGCTCTTCAATTTCATCCTCGTTGGTCACATCACAGGGAAAAACTTCTGCTCCTGTTTCTTCGGATAGCTCATCCAGATCTCCAAAACGCAAAGCTACCGGAGCATTGGATAATGAAAATTCAGCACCCTCTCGTTTGCAGGCTAAAGCGATTCTCCAAGCTATACTGCGCTCATCGAGAGCACCAAATATCAATCCCTTCTTTCCCTTAAGCAGTCCATATCCTTGTTCATCAGCCATAAGTTACGATCCTCAATTTCTTAGAATTCAATAGATTTCTGTGGGAAGATAATAAAAGAAACATAAAAACTGTCATTGCAAAAAAGAGCTGCAAACTCTTCAGAATAACAGCCTAAAAAGGGATTAATCACAGATTTCCTACAGAAACCTTTAGTTACAATATAGTAGGCCTAAAGATATAATATAGCCCATTCAAAGATGAGTTTTAATCTGACGTAGTGCGCTCATCAATATTTCCTTCGGCATCGGAGATAATGACCTCTACCCGTCGGTTTTGTTGTCTCCCTGATTCAGTATTATTTGAAGCAACGGGATATCTTTCACCATATCCACGAACCTGTATTCGGGAGAAACTAATCCCTTTATTTTGCAAAGCCTGACGTACAGAATTAGCTCTTCGTCGAGAAAGTTGTTTATTATAATCGGCCGGACCCACCGTATCGGTAAAACCTTCAATCATGACATTGCGATTCGGATACTCCTTCATAAATTGGGCAAGCTTCTCTACTGCTCTCTCCCCACCCGATTTCAGAGTGGCTTTATCAAAATCAAAAAGAACATCCCCCAATGTTAATACCAGTCCGCGTTCAGTTCGTTCAGCTTCAAGTTTATTAACACGTTCGGCCAATTCTTCAGCCCGTTCACGCGCCTTTTGGGCCTCCCTGCGTTCTTTTTCTGCCTGCGACAATGCCTCTTCTGCCCGCTTTTCAGCAGCTATTGCCTCTGCTTTCCGTGCCTTAATCAAAACTTTTTGGCGCTGGCTTTCCGCACGTTCCACTTCATCCTGGGCAGCATTCAATTTCGCCGTTTCACGAGCAATTGCCACTTTTTGTTTGGAGATATATGCGTGATGATCAACCAGTTCTTTCCCGGCTTTTTCTTCCCACAACCGCTCACTCTCTTGAAGAGCTTCTTCCGCCTCTTTAAGAGCCACCGGAGCATTAGTAACAATCGCAGAATCATTTTCCGCTTTCTGAAAGTTATTCTTTGCCTCTTTAAGTAGTGGGTTATCTTCGGGAGGACCACCACAGCCAATCAATATAAAAACTGAAAGAAAACAATACATAAGTAGCTTAAAAAAACGCATAGTTATTGGCCTCGTTGTTTTCGTCGAATTTCTTCTTTTAACAGTTTTATACTTTCCCTAAGCTGCTTCACAGCATTTTGTGCTTTCTCAGATAGTGTCTTTGCCTCAGCGAGCTCTGCATCTACTTCCGCACGAATAGCCATACGTTTTGCCTCTTCATATTTTTCTTCAGATTCTAATTCCCTTGCTTGTTGCAGCTTTTTTCGGGCTTCACGAATCTCAAGTGGTGCATACTCTTCAGCCCCCACTTGATCAGCTTGGTTTATGACTGCCTCAGTTCGGGCCAACTCCTGCGTGGGAGGTTTGGTACTCGCACACGATACCAAGACCAATGCTATTCCAACATATAGAACCAATATCACGTTATTTTTCAACAATCTGTTGAACGAAATCATTGTCTAACCCTTCCATTCCTTTTTATTCAGTTTTTTGGCACTCGAGTTGTTTATAGAGTGATTAAATATCTTTGTTCCTAGTCAAAGAACTTAATTTATACCATGGAGAACATTTTCACTCAATCCACACGTATTCTATGGCAATCCCTAACTCCTTGTAGAGTGCGAAATTTGTCTTTTTATTTTCCTTCTGAAAGTGACTCATTTTAATTCCAACAATTCTGTTGATAACACAAAAAAATGTCCTTATTTTGCGGGACTCTTATTCCCATGCTTTATTCGGGAATGCATGAACAGCTTTAAAGATTAGATAATTACCAACACATGTTTCAAGATCTCTCATCAAAATTGGATAGCGCCTTTCAAAAGCTGAAAGGAGAAGCTCAGATCACCGACGTCAACATTGCGGAGACGGTGAGAGAAATACGTCGTGCCCTGCTTGATGCCGATGTGAACTATGACGTTGCTAAAGAGTTCACGAACAAGGTAAAAGAACGGGCAATGGGCGAAGACGTTCTTACGGCTGTCAATCCCGGTCAGCAGTTTACAAAAATTGTACACGATGAGTTGACCGATATATTGGGTCAAGAGCGTGTGGATATCTCTGTTGCACACACACCGCCTACGGTTATTTTGATTGCCGGCCTGCAGGGTTCTGGTAAAACAACCTTTAGTGCCAAACTGGCTCGATACTTAAAACAGGAAAACAACCGCAACCCAATTTTAGCAGCGGCTGACGTTTACCGACCGGCTGCCATTGACCAGCTTAAAACACTGGCTAATCAAATCGATGTTCCCGTCTACTCGATTGACCAGAAAGATGCAGTTCGTGCAGCGAAAGAGGCTGTTTCCATGG
>CAYNKF010000269.1:0-4077 GCA_964397705.1 uncultured Balneolaceae bacterium
CAACGGTGACCGATTCTGTTCGACAGACACCCTCCCAGCCGGTGGTAACAATGATTTCGGTAGAGGGATCCATTTCCCCAACAACAACTAATTACATTAAGCGGGGCATAAAAACGGCCAGCGAAGGGGGAGCTGAGGCTCTTATTATTCAGCTCGATACCCCCGGGGGACTGTTGGAATCCACAAAAAATATCGTCCAGTCATTTCTAGAATCCGACGATCTACCCATTATTGTGTATGTAGCACCCCAGGGTGCTCGCGCGGCAAGCGCCGGAACGTTTATAACCATGGCTGCTCATGTTGCAGCAATGGCTCCTACAACAACCATTGGAGCGGCTTCGCCCGTACAGATGGGTGGCGGGCAATCTGACACTGTGATGCAGAAAAAGATTTTCAATTATTCCGAGAGCTTTATTGAGAGTATCGCTAATCGGCGCGACCGCAATGCCGAATGGGCCATATCTGCCGTTCGTGATGGGGAATCAATTACCGCTGAAGAAGCACTCGAGTTAAACGTGATAGATCTAATAGCCTCTGATAGGGACGAACTCCTGCAAAACATTGATGGCCGTACGATCAACGGTGATACGTTGAAAACCAATAACGCCACCATCAAAGAGGTGCCAACAAATTTTGCCGAAAAATTCCTCGGCTTTATCATGCGCCCCGAGGTCATGCTTATTTTAACGATGATTGCTATCTATGGCATCATTGGTGAAGTAACCAATCCGGGCGCTATCGTACCCGGTGTGGCGGGTGTCATTGCCCTTGTACTTGTACTTTATGCCTCGGCAGCAATGCCTATTAATATTGCGGGCTTCGCTCTTATAGGACTAGCCATAATTTTATTTGTCGCTGAAGCCTTTACCCCAACCTTTGGATTACTCATAGCGGGAGGATCTGTATCTTTCTTCCTGGGAGCACTTATGCTTTTCCAGGATTTACCCGAATCGATGGAGCTTTCATGGGCCTGGCTCGTCCCTGCAACTATTTTGACGGCGCTCTTTTTTATCTGGATTGTAACCGAAGGTATTCGAGCACAATTTACGGATAGCATAACGGGCAAAAGCTCAATGATAGGTAAACAGGCTGAAGTCGTTGATAAAATTGACAACAGTCATGGAAAAGTTTTTGTGAACGGTGAATACTGGGATGCAGTTAGCGATGAAAGTACCATCGAAGAAGGCGAATTATGTGAAATTACCGAGATCCAAGGTCTTAAAATGAAAGTAAAGCCATTGTCAAAGTCATCAAATACAATTAACGGATAGCAAATTTAATAGCCATTAATAATCCCTAAAAAAGAAGCTTATGGAAAGTTCGAACCAACTTTTTGATATGATAACGTGGATCGTCACTATTGTTGTTTTAGCGGCAATACTGTTGCCGCAAATTTTTAAAATCCTTCGAGAGTATGAACGTGCTGTTGTCTTTCGGCTTGGGAAATTTCATAAGACCAAGGGCCCGGGTCTTATCATGCTGATTCCCTTCATCGATAAAATTGAACGCGTTGACCTTCGGGTATTAACGATCAACGTAGATCGTCAAGAGGTTATCACTAAAGATAATGTAACGGTTCATGTTGATGCGATTACCTTTTTCCGCGTTATCGACGCCGAAGCGGCAACCATACAAGTCGAGAAATATATCCACGCCACATCGATGCTGGCACAAACAACCTTGCGTAGTATTGTAGGACAGGTGGAGCTCGACGAGCTGCTGGCAGAGCGCGATAAAGTAAATAAAAATATTCAGGAAATTATTGACCGACAGACCGACCCATGGGGAATTAAGGTTGTTTCTGTAGAAGTTCGGGATGTAGTATTACCTGAAAACATGAAGCGTGCTATGGCCCGTCAGGCTGAAACAGAGCGAGACCGTCGTGCTAAAGTGATTAACGCCGAGGGCGAATTCCAGGCTGCCGAACGATTAGTTGAAGCGGCAACCATGATGAGAGAAGCACCTATGGCGCTACAACTGCGATTCCTGCAAACAATGAGCGATATCAGCGAAGAAAATGCTACATTTGCCTTCTTACCGCTGCCTATGGAGATGCTTGAGGTATTCAAAGATATGTCAGGCGTAGACCTTCCTCCACAAATTAGCGATGATTCAAATGAATCAGATGAGGAATCATAATCACAGTTGATTCTGTTTTAATTTCGTCCAAACGGCGTGGGCCAAGACCCACGCCGTTTTTTTATGAATGGATAATACCGAATCAGTGTTCTCGTTATATCAATTCATGTAATGATAAATACATATTTTCAATTCAATTTATTGCCAATGCGAATGCTTTCCCTCTTATTCTTGATTGCCTTACTTCCACTGGTCAACTGTCAGGGACAACAGCAACAGGCAGATCATAAATCAACTATTGAAGCATCAGAATCAGTCAAACCCCATAATCCTTATTATTCCCGTACTGATACGGCAAAACTAAACCTCCCTGACTCTGTTTGGAAAAAAGTTCTCAAGCCAAAGGTCTATCACATTGCCCGTGAAAAAGGAACTGAGAGAGAATATTCCGGTAAGTATTGGGATTATGATGGCAAAGGGACCTATTATTGTGCGGCTTGTGGCAACAAGCTTTTTGAATCGGAAGCAAAATATATGAGCCATTGCGGCTGGCCCAGCTTTTTTGAACCGGTGGGACTAAACAGCGTAAAATTTAAACCGGATAACTCTTACGGCATGGAGCGAACCGAAGTGCTTTGCGGACGATGTAATGCCCATCTCGGTCATATCTTTAATGACGGTCCACCACCAACCGGCAAACGCTACTGCATGAACTCCATCGTATTGGATTTTGTACCCAACGACAGTACAAAAACAAACTGAATTTTAGTTTCCCAATACACGGTTGTACAATCGGTCCCACATACCAGCTCGCATATCAAAGCTGGGTTCAAATTGTTCAAAACCTATAACTTTGGTTGAGTCGCTATTAAATGTCAGCTTGTAGTTCCAAACAAAAGGAGCTTTTGCCTCAGACAACCATAAATCTGATCGTCCAAATCGCAGATCATGGACAATCAATCCTTCAGACTTTTTCTCGGCCGCATAGTATCCGCGCGAAAACCAAATGAGCCGCTCTACTGGAAGTTGATTACGATACGGCTGTAACAACTCCTTTTTTTGAACAACCGATTGGAAATCGATTTCATCATCCTCATCAAAGATAGAATACAATCCGGCATAGAGCGTATCGTTTGCCTCAGCGTAACCTGTCCACAGAAAAATATTTAACGGAGATGGGGTTGTCATGTACTGTTCAGGATTAATCTGCTGCTGCGCGAAGTTCTTTTCAAATACATCATTAACCTGGTATTTGATTCCAAAACCCAGCAACAGGTATAGAGAGCTGATCCCGATACCTACCAAGTTCGCCCACCTCCGATTTTCTGAACTCCTGTTCAAAAAAAGCGCCGTTAAAAGGCCTGAAAGCAACGGCAAGGTGTAAAAGGGGTCAATAATAAAAATAGAATTAAAGCTGAGTGAGTAGTTGCTAAAAGGTTGAAAAACCTGAGTTCCATAACTCGTACAGACATCAATAAAAATATGGGTGAGAAAAACCCAGAATACGAGCCACGACCAATCTTTCCATGTTGCATCATTTTTTTGATACCGCTGCAACAACCATCCAAAAAGGGGAGCAGCCACTATACAGAAAAAAATTGAATGCGTAATCCCGCGATGGATGGCCAAAGCCTGTACTTCAGACACAAAGGGAGAAGCAAGCACATCGAGGTCGGGCATCACGCCGAACGCCGCGCCCCACAACGCCGCCTTGTTTCCCATTTTCTTTCCCAGCAGGGCTTCTCCTACCGCTGCCCCAAGCGTAATTTGTGTAACAGTATCCATTTAACTTTTAATTATTCTTGTCTTGGTATAAAGTGAACGTTGCTATTAAATACTTTGGAACGGTTGGTGACATTTAAAAGTTCAACTTTGCTTCAGAATCATGTCGTTTATTAACGGTATAAAAAGTATAACATCCTATTACATTTTATAATGAACATTTCGGTTAATTTTTTCATTGTATCAATACGATCATTAAATCTGAATATTATTTGA
>CAYNKF010000270.1:0-4067 GCA_964397705.1 uncultured Balneolaceae bacterium
GCCTCCAAATCGATCATAGGTTCCGGATAATCTTCCCCTATTTCGATGCCTGCCAACTTCTGCTGCTCTACTGCCATACGATGTGGTTCATGGATAAATTCCTTGGCCACATCTGCCAGTTCGGGAAGCCAGTGCCGCACATACTCTCCTTTTGTATCGTACTTTTCAGCCTGATTAATAATATTGAAATAGCGATTACGCGGATCTTGGCCTACGGTCGAATTGTACATCCAGTTTCCATAATTGCTGCAAACATCATAATCTATGAGTTTCGATTCGAAATACTCCGCCCCCATCCGCCAATCAATATTCAGATTTTGGGCTAAGAAACTCGCTACATTCTGCCGACCCCTATTCGACATATATCCCGTTTTATTCAGCTCACGCATATTTGCATCTATAAACGGGATGCCTGTCTGTCCATCAGCCCAGCGCCTAAAATCTTTTTCATCACACCTCCAGTTGCGGTCTTTTTGCTGAATACCACCCCGCATAAAAATAGCATCGCCGTACTTCATGGCCGAATAGCGGAAAAAGTCACGCCAGATCAGCTCAAAAATCATCCAGTACGTGGAAACATTTTTCTTACGTTCCTCCTCATACTTTTTAACCTCCCAGTAAATTCGGCGGGGAGAGAGCGAACCGTTGGCCAGCCAAGGCGAAAACTTTGAGGAATAGTCCGATCCCAACAAACCGTTACGGGTAAATTTATAATTTTTGAGGTGATCTTTTTTCCAGAAATATTTTTTGAGTCGTTTTAGCCCCTCGTCTTCTCCACCGCTAAATGGTAAAACAGCACGATCTTCCGATAGAGGAGCAGAAACCCCAAATGTTTCAATCGAAGGTAGATCACCCGGTTTATCCACGCCTGTTTCTGGCAAATCTTCCGAGGTTGGAAGCTGCTGCCGTACCGAACTCTTTTTTTCAAGCTGTTTGCGAAAATTAGTAAATACCTTCGGGATGCTCTCGGGATTGTACGGGATATCATCAGGATGAAAAAGCATACGCCCATTGGTGAATTCAACTCTTGCATTTACATGCTTCATTACTGCTTCTTCAATGGCAACTTCCTCCGAAGTAACCTCTTTTTCCGTAAATATAATGGAGGCTTCATGTTCCTCAACCAATTCCGCTAATATCTGATCTGTTTTTCCCTGTCGAACAATCAGATTCGACCCCCGGTTCTGCAAATTTTCTCTCAGATTCTGCAGCGTTTCCAATAAAAACCGGCCGCGGTGAGGTCCCGTCTTTGGAAATCCGAATGCAGTTTCTCCAAACCAGTGGGGATCAAAAACATAAACCGGTATGATAGTGTTATAATCCAATGCTCGATGCAGCGCTTCATTATCGTACAATCGCAAATTATTACGAAACCAAACTATTGCCGTTGCCATATGGTGTTTTTGAATTCATATTTACAATTATTTAACAACAATACGGCCCAACCGTTCGATATTAATAGGAAAGCATTGTATAATGCCAAAGTGTTACAGCAACGGCATATATTAACACTGGGATCAAGTCGAAAAATGTCCCTGATATTTAACTTCACACAGTGGGTACTTCTTTTTACACTCCTAATAACCATTGGAAGTTGTCAAATATCACAAAGAGACAGCAACCAGATTGTATCCAAACTACAACTCCCGGATGACTTTAAAGCTGAAATATTCGCGGATAACGTACCCAATGCTCGACAGCTTGCCATGGGAGAAAACGGAATTATTTATGCCGGTAGCCGAGAGGCGGGAAATGTGTATGCGGTCGTAGATAATAATAAAGACTACAAAGCTGATACTGTTTACACCATTGCAAAAGGTCTCCGAATGCCCAGCGGCATTGCTCACCGAAACGGGTCGCTTTATGTGGCTGCAGTTAGTACCGTTTACCGGTATGATGATATCGGAGCCAATCTTACCAATCCGACCGACCCTGTAATTATCACCGAAAGCTATCCTGAGGATGGCCATCACGGCTGGAAATTCATTGACTTCGGTCCCGATGGCAAACTTTATATTCCGGTAGGTGCGCCCTGCAATATTTGTAACCCAGAAAATGAAATTTTTGCCACCATCACTCGCATCAATCCTGATGGAACCAATCGCGAAATTATTGCTAAGGGTGTCCGCAATTCGGTAGGCTTCGACTGGCATCCGAAAACAACCGATCTGTGGTTTACAGATAACGGACGCGATTGGCTGGGAGATAACCAACCGCCTTGCGAGCTGAATCATCTATCCCAAACGGGGCAACATTTTGGCTATCCCTATAAGCATGGTCATGATATTTGGGATCCAGAATTTGGTGAAAAAGGGAAGACGATGGATAAAGATTTTAAAGATCCCGCCCAGGCTTTGGATCCCCATGTAGCACCCTTGGGAATGATTTTTTATACCGGTGACATGTTCCCGGAGGCTTATCACAACCAAATATTGATTGCAGAACACGGAAGTTGGAACAGAACTAAAAAAATCGGGTATCGTATAACAAAGGTTACGCTTAAAGACGGTGAAACCACTTCGTATGAACCGTTCATTGAAGGTTGGCTTCAGGATAATGAATCGGTATGGGGACGTCCCGTCGATTTACTGCAACTGTCGGATGGATCAGTTCTTATCTCTGACGACCACAGCGGCGTAATTTATCGCATTAGTTATCAAAAAATTAAATAAACATCTACTCTAGGAATGGCACCACTCCGAAAACGAGGTATCTATCGCAATGTTGGACTTTTAATTATTCGAATTGGATTGGGTATCATGTTTATTTTACATGGTTTCCCAAAAATGTTTGGAGGACCTGACACCTGGGTTGAGGTGGGATCGGCCATGCAGTATCTGGGTATTGATTTCGCTCCTATGTTTTTTGGTTTTATGGCTGGAGTTACCGAATTTTTTGGAGGTATATTTTTACTATGTGGGCTGTTTTTTATGCCTAGTGTTATATTTCTTTTTATTGTAATGCTGGTAGCTACTGTCCAACATATTGGGGCCGGAGATGGCTTTGTAAGCTATTCTCACAGCATTGAAATGGCTATCGTTATGTTTGGATTGTTATTCATCGGTCCCGGCAAATACAGCCTGGATCGCAAACTCCAAAAAAGAAACAGGCGACGCTACTAACTTTTGCTGATATGAGATTATTATTGACCATATTTTCGTTGCTGTTGGTGGGCAGCCAACCCGATGAGGCCAGTCAATCACAAAGTAGCAACCGTATAATTGTACTTAACAAATCATCCCATTCGGCTTGGCTACTTGATGCCCAAAACGGAAATAAGTTAGCGGAATTCCCAACCGGCGTAGCCCCGCACGAAGTGGCCATATCCCCTGATAAGTCCAGAGCTGTTATCACAAATTATGGAGACCAACATCCGGGTAATTCACTAACGGTCATTGATTTAGATAATGAAAAAATCCACAAAACAATATCACTAGGTAAATATACCCGCCCACATGGCGTAGAATGGTTTTCCGATAATGAGAAAGTAATTGTTACGGTTGAAGATCAAAAAGCTGTTATCATTATTAATATTAATAGCGGAGAAATCCTTAAATCTATCAGAACAAACGAGGACGTTTCCCACATGCTTGCTCTGGGACCAAATGAAACTACCGCTTATGTAACAAACCTGGGTTCCGGTTCGGTAAGTATAATTGACCTTACAATAGAACAGGTTTCTACCACCCTTGAAACCGGAGACGGAACCGAGGGCGTAGTAGTGATTCCAAAGACTAATGAAGTCTGGATTACCAACCGTAGTGACAATTCCATATCCGTTTTAGATATCGCATCCCAAAAAGTTACTCGAAGTTTTAAGAGTGCAGAATTTCCTATTCGTGTCGAAGTATCAAACCATCAGAAGTGGGTAGCCGTATCCAATGCACAGTCGAGCGAAGTATCTATTTTTGATGTTGCATCGCACAACAAAATCCAAAAAATACCAACCGTAGAAAACGCTAACCCGGGAATGCCCATTGGCTTAACATTTTCGGATGACGACCATCTCCTTTATGTAAGCAACAGTGAAGGTAACAATATTACCGTCATTGATACGCAAAGCTGGC
>CAYNKF010000271.1:0-3484 GCA_964397705.1 uncultured Balneolaceae bacterium
GCGGACGTGCTGCAGAAAACCTCATTTTTGATACGGCCACCAGCGGGGCCGAAAACGATCTCAAGCAGATTCGTAAGCTAGCCCGCAAGATGGTGCTCGACTGGGGTATGAGCGATAAATTTAACAACATTGCTTTCGGCAGTCAGCGCGAACAGGTATTTCTGGGAGAACAGATGGGAAGCTCCAAGGAGTACAGTGAAAATACGGCCCGCGAAGTAGACGAGGAAGTCCTGAGAATCCTCAAAGAAGCATATGATCGCGCCATGACCGCCATTTCCGAACACAGGGATATCCTGGATAAACTTGCCGATGAGCTTATTGAACACGAAGAAATATCCGGCAAAAAGGTCATGCAATGGTTAAATGGGTCAACAGATGAAGAACCGGATGAAGAAGAGAACCAGGATATAACTGAGGATGCTAAATTAAAAGAGAACAAAGAACCTGCTGACGAAGAAGAATAACGTATTTATTCTTCGAGCTTTAGGAATTTCTATCCATGTTTCACAGTATCCATTTACTGGATTTCGATGTACACGCTGCAACTATTTGGTACTTTTTAAAATAAAAACACTTGCATGATGACTGATTATACAATCATCTTTGAGAGTGGAGTAACAGTAGATATTAAAGCTGGCAGTATTGAATTGAATGATGTTCTTGATAAGGTCGAAGTCAAGGATGATGATGGCAAAGAGATGGAAGAGCTATATCTTAACTTCGAGGATATCTCTGCCATCATTCCACAGTCGTAACTATCCCACATTTTCTGTACAAAGCCTCTGGATTGAGCCATTCCTATAGATTTTCATTTTATATTTTCGATGCGTTAGTTTTATCAGGCAATTAATGGTTATCAATATGAGGAGGGATTATGCTAAAAGAGTTTAAGGAATTTGCCATCAAAGGGAATGTGGTGGATATGGCCGTCGGTATTATCATCGGAGCCGCTTTTACCGGCGTTGTGCAATCACTAGTGAAAGATATGTTGATGCCACCATTGGGACTGCTAATGGGAGGAGTCGACTTCTCGGAGTTTTTTATTGTACTCAAAGAAGGAAGCATCCCTCCACCATATGAGACCTTATCTGCTGCCCAAGAGGTTGGAGCGGTAACTCTTAATTATGGGCTTTTTATAAATACGGCTATTAGCTTTCTTATTGTATCATTTGCCGTTTTTATTCTTATCCGATATATCAACAAGTTGAAACGGCCGGAGGAAACTCCCGAACCAGTGGCACCTTCAATAAAAAAGTGTGACTACTGCTTTTCTGATATTTCCGTTAAGGCAACGCGTTGTCCACACTGTACTTCGAAATTGGAAGTATAACCAGTGAATGATAAGGCACTGGAAGCAGACCGGGGATTTTGGGAATCCCCTGGAAAGCAAGATCTAAACAAAGACTACCACAATTAGCGTGTATAATACGGCGCCAATTCCTGCAGCCAGTAGGGCCAGGGGAATCTGTGTTTTTACGTGATCCATTAAGTCACTGCCGGTAGCCAGCGAAGAAAGGATCGTTGTATCTGAAATAGGTGAACACTGATCGCCAAAAACGCTTCCGCCCACGACCGCTCCAAAGCAGAGCGTAATAAAGAATGGATCAGGCAATATGGCCCATGCCAACGGCATCGCCACCGGAAAGACCACCGCATAGGTTCCAAATGACGTTCCAGCAGCAAAGGCAATTAACATACATAAACCCATTAAAATGGCAGGTAAGAACATGGGGGCAATGGAATCGCCTACAAGGGCAACGACATACTCGGCTGTACCCACCGATTCAGCGACCTCTTTCAACGTTACCGCTAAAGCTAATACAATAGCACCAATTGTTACCCCCTTACAACCATCTACAAAACCATCCATTACCGTCTTCAAATCCATTCCTTTTGCCAGCGCGATAAACATTCCTGCTAATACTGCTAACACAAAAGCCTCGGCAATCAACAGCGTAGGATTTTCTGTATTACCCATAATGTAAAAAGTAGTGATGTACGGGATAATAGCTACCCCCAAGAGGGTTCCAATAGGGCCAAAGAAATCGATCAATCCCGAATGATAATCTTCGGGAATATCCATTTCTGTCAATTCTTTTGAGGACATCGGCTCAGAATCATCCCGATCCAACTTACCTGTCTCACGAGATCTCTTCATGGCATCACGCATCTTTTTACTCGGAATCCACGGCAGCAGCTCCCAGGCAAAAAGCAGGGTCATCAATAAGGCAAAAATCCCGTAAAAATTGAACGGAATAGCCTGAAAAAAGAATGCCACGGCATCTTGGGTAGTTTCAAAAAGAGGGATCGTCCCCACTACCAATCCGCCAATATATATGGGCCAGACATTAAAAGGAATAACGGTAGCTGCCGGTGAGGCGGTAGAGTCTACCATATAGGAGCTTTCCTCATGCGAAACACCCTGTTCATCAGAAATCGGTCGCACTGTGGCGCCTGTTAAAACAGTACTAATGGTTCCGCCCTGATGAAAGACCAGCCCCATCATCCAGGTGAAAAATTTAGCGGATTTGGGTCCGCGTACAATTTTACTCCCCGCCCATTCAGCAAAACGTTCGGCCCCGCCGGTGCGCGTCCAGATCCCAATAAGTCCGCCCAGTGACCATAAATACACCAGTAAAATGAGTGCAAAGTTTTCTGTACCAATGGATGGAATCAGATAGGCATCCACGACATTTAAATTGCCGGATATAAATCCACCCAACACAATACCTACAAACAGAGAGCTTACCACCTCTTGTGTCCAAAAAGCCAATACAATTGCAATTAGGGGTGGCAGTACCGACCAAAACCCATAATGATCGCCATACTTTGGCAGCTCACCGGCAAAAACAACCCCTAGTACTATCACAATGAGGGCTATTATGATGTTAATACGATTTCCTTTAGAAAATTGTGAAAGTATTGAATTATTGGTGTCTGTCATTCTCTGTTTGGTTGGTTTTCGAAAAGTCACCGCAATCTGTATAAAAGCCGCCATCAAATCAAATGACTATTCTCGCAATCAATCATCATTTTACTATATTAGGCCTCACCACATTTAGTGAATAGATTAGGGACATTATGAGCTACTCGGATTTTGGCTTCACAGAATACCTGCGCAGCATACTTGCCATCACTACTTTTTTTCTAATCTTCTTGCTCTTCACCCCTATTATTTTGTTTCTGCTACTGATATCCTTCGGTAAAGCCTCGAACTTTGTTGTAGAAAAGATTGCCCCAATTATGGTACATCCCGTAATGTGGGTCAGCGGCATCTCTTTTGATGTAAAGATGCATGCTGATAAGCTTAGCAGTCCCGCCGTTTTTATTATTAATCACAGCTCAACATTGGATGTCCTTACTCTACTGGCGCTGGGATTACCTAAAGTTCGCTTTGTGGCCAAATGGGAATTTCAATACAATCCTATTTTTCTGATTCTGGGACGCCTTACCGGCCAAATTTTCATCAGGCGCGAAAAAACAG
>CAYNKF010000271.1:3494-4059 GCA_964397705.1 uncultured Balneolaceae bacterium
GCCATTCAAACGCTCAAGAAAACGCACCGTCGCATTAAACGTGATCAGCTTTCCGTGATGATGGCTCCCGAGGGATCGCGCAAACATCCCGGCATCATTGGTCCCTTTAAAAAAGGTCCTTTTCGGATGGCCATGGATTTGAACTATCCCATCGTGCCCATCTATTTCGAAGGAAATCGCGAACTTAGCAAGGGCGGAACCATGATCACAAAATCAGGACAAGTTACCGCTCACATCCATGAAGCTATTGATGTTTCGGACTGGACTGTAGATAATTTAAATGAACATATCAAAGAAGTTCGTAATCGGTATTTGGAGTGGGCCGGAGTTGAGAATGAGGATGTGAGACCGATTTCCTGACACATAACCTACGGGAATTCAACTCCTGAAAACCCTTTAGAAGATGATGTAAGTTTAATCGATTGATCTCAATTAGTTAACGGGAGTATAACTCCCTTTAAACTTTGGACCGATTTCATAAACAATTCCCTACTTATTTATGAGTATCCTGAATATCGAAATTAAAGCCCGATGCGATCAGCCTAAACGTATACGTAAGATACTG
>CAYNKF010000272.1:0-4057 GCA_964397705.1 uncultured Balneolaceae bacterium
TATGCGCAACGAGGATAATGACTGTATTCGGTATCTGATGAAGGAGATGGATCCTTCTGAAGAATTGCTGATGGAACGGGCTATGATGGAAGACGAGGATCTACTGATCGAAGTGGAAAGCATGCGGCAGACCCTCAAAAAGCTTGATAAGCTTCCTGAAGTTGAGCCCCCATCGCATGTTACGAAAGCCATTAAGAAAAAAGCTTCGGAGCAGGCCAAGAAAAATCGGAAACGGGATCAAACCTTTAAGCCTGTTTATAAGTATGCTATTGCTGCCACATTAGCGCTCACTATTACCGCCGGTGGGGGTTGGTTATATATTGGCAGTGAAGAAACAAAGTCTAATAATGCGCAGCAAACTGCTACAGCATCTGTTTCTTCACCTACCGCTACTCAAACACAAGGTGTAAAACAGGTAAATACGACGAATGCCAGCTCTAACTCCACGGGATTTGTGGGCAGCAATGTTGAGAATCAGTCACCCACCGCTACTCCTGGATCCAGCAATGTAGAACCTTGGGTTGACCGAGAGGATATTCTTCGTTTTGAAGATCAGTTTTCAAACCAGCAGGAGCAGTTCCAGACTATTTTGCAAAGATCTACTGAAAGGTTGAAGCTAATCCAAGAACCATCTATTCAAAACAACCGAGTCAAATCTATACAACTGACAGGATCAAAAAATTAAGTACTGTTTTTTAAGCGCTAAAGCTTCTATACTTCTCTATCTGATGCATAGTGATTTAAATGGATAGAGGATGATTACCCATACCGAAGCAATAGTTTTCAAATCTGTAGATTACCAAGAATCCAGTAAAATAGTTACGGCTTTTACCCTTGAACATGGTAAAATTGCCCTGATGGTTCGAGGGGTCAAAAAGCCAAAAAGCAAGTTCTCGGGATTGATTGAGATTGGTAATATCCTAGATGTTGTTTATTACTACAAATCGTCTCGATCGGTACAGATTCTGTCAGAAGCCAGTTATTCTGTTAAAAATAAGAATCTACGCTCAGATTTTGAGAAAATGGCTACTATGACTTCGGCCATTGAACTGATAAGTCAGCTGTTGCATGATGATGAGATCAACGAACCGTTATTTATATTTGCAAAGAAGATGCTCAGCTGGCTCAATTCTGCGGAAGTTCATCCCCCTAAACTTTTTCCGTATATTCAAATTCGGCTGGCCGAGTTAACAGGTATTGGACTTCAATTGGATGCAAATAATGGAAATGACAAAACGAACTATTTAAACCTTGAATCCGGTTTAGTTACCAACGAACAGGTTTCCTCGCATTCATATAAATTAACATCAAACCAGTTCACTTACATCCGAATAGCATTGCTGACAAAGAGTTCTACATTGTTTTCCATAGATTTTGGAACGGGTGAATTGCGACAACTGATAGAGCACCTTGATCGGTATTTGAAATATCATGTGGAAGGACTTAAGGCTCGAAAATCAGATGCCATTTTTGAACAAATATTGCAGGAGTAGTTATGAGATTTCGTAATCGGTATTTAAGCAGCATTCTCCTTATCCTCATTGGAATTGTTGCAGGTACATTATTTGCTTTTTATAGTTTTTACAATCCTGTTGATGATCGAGCCGATGTTGCCGTTACTGAGGTCAAGCATAGTTCTGAGCCTTTATTTACTGGTGAACAGCTTGAAAAACTTGATGCCCGTTTCCTTTTTGAACGTGTTGCAGAACGAGTAACGCCCATGGTCGTTTATATTGAAACGACGATTCCGCTTTCGAAGAATGATATGCCGGATGATGAATTCCATGATGAGGACAGTTTTTGGGGAGATATGTTTCCAAACAGAAGGGCTCGAACTGTTGGGTCAGGTATCCTTATAAGCAGTGATGGTTATATTTTGACAAATAATCATGTTATAGATGGTGCTGTTAATAATGAGATAGAAGTTGTTCTGAATGATAAACGAGAATTGACGGGACGAATTGTCGGCCAAGATCCTACTACAGATTTAGCTGTTTTAAAAATCGATGCCCGAGCACTTCCTGCTATTACAATCGGTAATTCTGACGAAGTAGGTGTGGGAGAGTGGGTTCTTGCAATTGGAAATCCCTTTAGACTTAGATCAACTGTCACAGCGGGTATTGTAAGTGCTTTAAGTAGAGATGTGCAGATTATTGATGATCAGATGCGGGTGGAGAGTTTTATCCAAACCGATGCTGCTATTAATAAGGGCAACAGTGGGGGCGCATTGGTCAATACCAGCGGAGAGCTTATTGGCGTAAATACAGCCATAGCATCCCAAAGCGGTAGCTACCAGGGATATGGATTTGCGGTGCCATCGAACCTGGCATCAAAAGTTGCTAAAGATATTATTGAATACGGGCATGTACGGCGAGCCCTGTTAGGGGTAACGATCGTCAGTATTGATGCCGACCTTGCCGAGCAATTAAATATGGATACGATCCGAGGAGTATATATATCAGCTATATCGCCCGGAAGTGCTGCGAAAAAACATGGACTACGTGCCAACGATGTTATTTTAAGCGTCAATGGAGAGAAGGTTAATGAATCTAATCAGCTTCAGCAGAAGATAGCAGTTTTGAATCCCGGAGATATTGTGGAGCTCAAAATCTATAGAGAGGGCAACGAGATGAAAAAGCAGGTAGTGCTGGGAATGCTGGATCGAGAGCAGGAAGAGCTTGCTGAACGTCGACAGGATCGCAGGGAATCTATTGAGCCCCAGCAAAAAAACGGGGAAATGAATAATCAAGAAGGGACTCAGGAAGTTGAATTTGCTGTTTTTGATTTGGGATTTCGGGTTATGTCTATATCTGATTCAGAACCGGAACAAGTTAGATTGATAGTAGTGGATGTAGTAAACGGATCGACTGCTGATAACATAGGATTAAAAGAAGGAGATAAGATTTTAGGCGTCAATAACCATAAAGTTGAAGATCTGCAATCTTTAAAGCATTTTATAGCGCAAAATTCTGGGTCTTTAGCAGATATTTCTTTCGAAGTTCAAGCTCAGGATGGGAACATAAAAACCATACAATCCAAATAGTTTAGGTAATAGTTTGATGCGACGTATTTTTTTATCAATTGCGATATTAGCTGTAACGGGATTTTTTATTTCTTGTTCTGCCCCAGCAGAAACAACTGAGCAACAAAGTCAATCTCAAAAAAAGATATCAAATTATCCGTCCTGGTATCCTCAGCAGGAGTTTGTTTCTGATGCAGATAAGCTTTTTTCTTATGCCACAGCTATTGATGGGGATTCAGCTGCTTCTGTTGAGAAAGCGAAATCTTGGGCCGTGCAAAACCTTAGATCTTCAGTATCTGACAAACTAGAACAAATACGATCTGAAGCAGTTGTAGAATATGGCAGCGAATCTGGATTAGACGAGGCAAAGTTTTTGATGGCACTTCGGAAAGCCAAAAATGCCGTAGATCCTCTTGTCGAATTGGGTAATACAGAGGTAAATATTGTAGAAGGGTATGAGAGCGTGCGTGGTTTCGCAGAAATCAGCGTTCCCAAGGATGAACTTATTAACCGTATTGGAAAACGCCTTGGGGGTCACGAAAAAGCCTGGAATATGATGAAAGAGTCTAAAGCTTTCAGTGATTTTTAGGCAAAAAAATTTCGAGATTTAATTTGAGATCTTCTCCAATAAACGGCATATCTTCTTGAATATAGTTCAGGATTCTGGGTTAAACGTAGAACATTGTAAGTTAAATTCTGAAACAAATTGAGAATTACATGATTGAGTTAGTTCTGTAATTCCGTGGAAAATAAAAAAGCCCGCAAAGTAGGTTCAACTTTGCGGGCTTTTTGTTTTAAAGGGATATCAACTACATGTTTGAGATGATTTCTTCCCCGAATTCTGAACACTTCAGGAGTGTAGCGTCATCCATAAGACGTTCAAAATCGTAAGTGACTCGTTTTTTCATGATCGATCCTTCAATGCCTTTCTCAATCAGATCGGCCGCTTCCCCCCATCCCATGTATCGGAGCATGATAACACCGGAAAGAATTAGCGAACCGGGGTTTACTTTATCCTGGCCTGTGTATTTGGGT
>CAYNKF010000273.1:0-4056 GCA_964397705.1 uncultured Balneolaceae bacterium
GTTGCCCCAGAGATAGTAGTTGTCTGATGCTCCGCTACCCCAGTGGAAATTTGGTTGGGACACAGGGTTATTTTTTTCAACAACTTCTTGTACACCGTCACCATCCATATCCATCACAATATCACCGTCACCAGCTGTAATTTGATCGCGTGGACTTGCGCCGGCGCGGTTTGTTGGATCCTGGAGTCGAAGTTCTCCAAACAGGTTGAGATATCCCTCCTCACCGATGGGTAATCCGTATGAAGCAGCAATATCTTGGGTCGTACCGTCATTGGAAAAATTGTCGGTAGCATTGCCGCCTAACTTATAACTGAGAGACAAGGGAACCGGTTCTTCTTTAAGTTGAATATTTACAACCCCCGCAATGGCATCAGAACCATATTGTGCGGCGGCACCGTCACGCAAAACTTCCATTTGTTGTACCGCGCTAGCCGGAATGGCATTCATATCTGTTGGACTCGATCCTTTTTGGATACCAGATCCAAGTCTGTTAACCAAAGCTGATTTGTGGCGTCTCTTTCCATTAATAAGTACCAGCGTATGGTCTGGACTAAGTCCGCGCAATGTAAATGATCTTAATGCATCCATTCCGTCGGCTACGGTTTGTTGGGGAAAGTTGACTGAGGGGGCAACCTGTTCAAGCATTTGCCCAACTTCTGAGGTACCGGCTTTTTCCAGGTCGATAGCAGTATATACATCAACTGGAACCGCCAATTCATCAGCAGCAGTATGACCTGCTCGTGAACCTACTGTGACGGTTACTCCTTCGCCCATAACAGCAGTTTCCTGCATAGTGAAGTTACGGGTAACCGTTTCGCCGGCAGAAAATGATATCTCTTCATCTATCTGCTGGTATCCCACAAAAGTGACCCTAACAGTATACGTTCCGGGATCAATATTTTCTAAAGTATAGCTGCCGTCTTCACCTGCAGCTGTACCCTGAGAGCTTTCGACTAAGAAAATATTTGCTCCGGCAAGTGCTTCGCCATTAGTATCCGTTATCGTACCTTCTAATGTGGCCGAACTTTGTGCAAATAGCACAAATGGAAATAACAATATTATGAATACAGAAAGTAATCTAACTGTTGTTTTCATATCTCATCTGTCCTCGTTGTTGTTTTTGTTTGACTTAGAGGAATCCTTACCTCTCACTCGATATAAAAAAATATTTACAAACATGTAAAAAAATTTAATGTTAAACGGTTTATTTATCAATTTTACAGGAGCAAAACCGCATATTTTATGGGATTTGTTGATTAAGTAATAGACTTGTAAATCAAAGGTTGGTTATGAAAAGGGATGATCACAACTTTAGTTCAGGGGAGCTTTCCATGGTTTATCGAGTTATACTTTAGTCAAAAAAATTCTCAGGGACTCTACTTTGATTGAAATACTAGTGCTATTAATGGTCTTCCAGAAAGTTTGCTGTATCTGCTTCCCGAATAGAAGTTAGGAGGGAGGTGATTTGCTTGTATAGTTTTTGATCAGATTCACAGGCATCTTTAACAAAATCTTCTTGTTGCTGTTGATCCGGGAAGGACAGCGCTTTATCCAGAATAGGTTCGATTTTTTGCCACCGTGATTGGTCCATAAAAGATAATAATATATCCTGAATCTTTTATTAGTATATGCGAAAGCCAAATGAAAAATGGGCCAAATAAATAGAGAAAGTGCTCTAATTTTTAATGGGATGGATTTGTCACCATTTCGCTCACTGTTTCGCATGATGCTATGTAGCATTCATTAATTCCAAAAAAAGAAGCAAAAAATATGCAACGATTAACACGAATAGTGACGCTACTTTTAGTTTGTTCAATGACCCTTTTCATGGCCTGCGAAGGCCCAGCTGGTTCCGAAGGCCCCCAAGGCCCTGAAGGTCCGCAAGGCCCGGTTGGTCCGGCCGGTGAAGATGGCAGTGAGATACATTCCGGAACAGGGGAACCTGCTGCCAGCACTGGTGACAATGGGGACTATTACCTCGATACGGATACCGGTGAGCTTTATGGTCCTAAGAATGATGATGGTTGGGGTACGCCTATCAGCTTGCAAGGACCTCCGGGCGAAGATGGAGCTGACGGCGAAGACGGCAGCCAGATCTTTTCCGGTAGCGGTGCACCCGATGCTTCGCTGGGTACCGTAGGTGACTATTATCTCGACGAAGATAACTTCGATCTTTATGGTCCTAAAACCGAGAGTGGCTGGGATACTCCTATAAATTTAAAAGGGACTGCTAATGTGATGTACTCTCCTTGGATTACTATTCCTGCTGGAGAATCCGGATGGAATGCCCGGGGAATACATGGCGATAGTCTTCGGTATCATGATATCTCGGCTAATGCCCTCACGGAAGATATTGTAGATGAAGGAGTGGTAAATGTATACGTAGATTTACGAGATATAAGTGGTGTTTCATATAATCAGGTGTTTGCTTTGCCCATGACAAATTTACCCGGTTTTGGGAATAGTGTTAGTTTTTATCATCAATTTTCGGCACAAAATGTTAGGGTCGCATATTTTTATTTGGATGACAGGCAAACACTTCCTACTACATTACAAACTGATATAAAAGTACGATATGTCATCATTCCAGGAGGAGTAGCTGCAAAGAGCAAGATGTCAAAATATCAAATCAGTGAGATGCCGTACCAGGAAGTAAAAAAACGCTTCGGTATTCAAGATTAAAACTCTAAAATAGCGTAAATAGCTAAAAGCCCTGTCATTTCCGACAGGGCTTTTTTTATGGATAGCAGGCTACTCATTACTCATAAAATTTGTCCCCATTTCGCCCGCAATTACGCATGTTACTATGTAGAAAGGTATAGAATACAAAACAAAGTTATTATGAGACGCTTACTACAAATATCAATACTGTTCGTAGTAATAGGACTTCTAATATCTTGCGGGAGTGATAGCAGTAGTACAGGACCCGACACCGATCCCGATCCGGAACCGACCCCCGGATCCGTTGAAATCACCACCTCGACCAGTGGCGATGACCAGGATGATGGCTATGAGATTTCGGTTAATGGAACTACGGAGAGTATCGGTACCGATGAGACTGTTACCATATCGGACTTGGAGGAAGGGAGCTATGACGTTGAGTTGATTGATATTGCAGATAACTGTGAAGTAGATGGGGATAATCCGCACATTGTGGACATCACTGCCGGTGAAACTACCTCAACCACTTTTAACATAAGCTGTCAGTTGGTTGTAAGAAATGATATAGTTTTCTATAGTAACCGCAGCAACAACGAGATCAATAATGAGGTGTACCTAATGAATGCTGATGGCTCCGATCAGACGGAACTGACGAACAATGTTGCATTTGATGGTTATCCAGTTATTTCTAACGACGGAACTCGGATTGCCTTTTTGAGTGACCGGAATTCGGAGGGAAGTCATGATTTATATATTATGGATGCTGACGGGTCAAATGTACAGCGAATCACCAACTCATCGGGATTTCCCTATAGATTTAGCTGGTCGCCAGACGATTCTAAGTTGGTGTTCCAAGATGACCGAAGTGGTGGCGAGGAAATATATACTATCAATGCTGATGGCAGCGAATTAACCAGGTTGACGAATAATTCAACTTTTGATGTAACACCCCACTGGTCTCCGGACGGCAATAGTATTGCCTTTACAAGCGGTCGAACCGGGAGTTCTCAGATTCATACTATGAATACTGATGGATCCGGAGTGAAGCAAATTACATCAAGTTCGAATATAGATTGGCACCCTGAATATTCGCCCGACGGCTCCAAACTTGCCTTTACTACTAATCGCACTGGTAGCTATGAAATACATGTGATAAATATAGATGGCAGTGGAATTCAGCGCATTACTGAAAATAATAGGGATGATCGAGCGCCCAGCTGGTCGCCGGATGGTAATGAAATTGTATTTCAGAGTGAGCCGGAAAGGAGTCCAGCCCAGATTTTTAAAATCAACTCTGATGGATCAGGCATACCGGTGAATCTAACAGCGAACCCCTCTTCAGATTTTGCTCCTCACTGGAGTCCGGTTAAATAGTTATAGTTGATAGCTAAAGTA